>NZ_MBET01000123.1:0-57750 GCF_001954215.1 Mycobacterium sp. IS-2888 | reverse complement strand
CTACCTCCAGCGCCGCGGCACGCGCTTCTTCCGACAACAGGATCACGTGGTCCGCGCGGTTCAGCGTGGCGCCGACGGTCCCAACCTCGGTGGTGGCGAATCCGATTGTGATCGATCGGGATTCGCCCGGCGCCAGCACGACGCCGCCCGTGGTGCTCTTCGCGGGCACCATCGGCCGGCGCAAGGGTGTCGACCGGCTCGTCGAGGCGTGGCGGCTGCTGCTCGCCGAGGGCATCGAGGGAACCTGCCGGATTGTCGGGCGCGTCGACGACTACGTTCCCCCGCCCACCGAGCGCATGTCCGTCGAGGGCCCAATACATCCGGATCGGGTGCGTGACTTGCTCCGGTCGGTGCGAGTGGTCACCCTGCCGTCGTTCGCCGAGGGAATGCCGATGATCCTGACCGAGGCCCTCGCCGGTGCGCGTCCTTTCGTGGCGACTCCGGTCGGCGGGACGGCCGAAATCGCCTCGGACCCAAGCATGCTCGTGCCCGCGGGCGATGTGCCCGCCCTGGCCGCGGCCATCGGTCGGTACCTGCGCGACGCGGACTTGGCCGAGCGCGACGGGTTGCGGGGGCAGGCGCACATCGCGGCGACCCGCAGCCCCGAGGTGATCGACGCGGAGCTCCGCCGGATCTACGAGGGCTGCGGTGTTGGAGCAGATTGAACTTCGGGGACCGCAGCTGACACTGAGTGCGGTCGGCTTCGGATGCGGCGGGCTGATGCAGTCGCCGTCCCGGAAGGAGCGCATGGCCGTGCTCGGCAGCGCGGTCGACTGCGGGATCACCCATTTCGACACCGCGCGGATGTACGGGCTTGGCATGGCGGAGGCGGAGCTGGGGCTGTTTCTGCGTACGGTCAAGCGCGACAGCGTCACCGTCGCAACCAAATTCGGCATCGACGTCGGCGGCGCGGCCCGCCGTCTTGGCCGGTATCAAGCTCCGGCGCGCGCGCTGCTGCGAAAAGCTCCGGGACTCCGGCGCGCCGTCAAGCAACGCGCGAACAGACCCGCGGATGCCCGGATATACGACGCGGACACGGCCGAACGCAGCCTCGATCAGAGCCTCGCGGCGCTGGACGTCGACTACGTCGACATCCTGTTCGTCCATGGCCCCCGACCGGGAGACACCATCGCCGGCGATGAACTTCGCCGATTCTTCGAGCGCGCCCGCCAGCAGGGCAAGATCCGCGCGTGGGGCGTCTCCCAAGACGAGGGGCTCGAGGTGGACTTCGCCGGCGCATTCGCGCCCGACGGGCTGAACCAGCTTCGCGCCGATCTGCTCAATCCGCCGCCGCGTCCGGCGGATCTCGCGTTCGGCGTGCTGAACCGGCCGTACGCGGCGCTCTCGGCGGCGCTGCGTGCGGACGCGCTGTTGGCGCAGCGGTGGCGCGAGGCCCTGCAGATCGATCCGCTGGCCCCCGGCGTGCTCCCGAAGCTGATCCTCGGGTCCTCCGCCGCGGCAACGGGTTGCCCCGCAATCCTTTACAGCACCACCAAGCCACACCGGGTCGCCGAAGCCGCGGCCGCCGTCTCGTCGCCGCCGGACGAAGCGACCTCGACACGCTTTCGCGCCCTGGTCGAGGAGTTTCGAGCGGGGTTCGCGGCATGATCCGTGGCCCAAAGGAATTCGTGGCCGACACGGCGATCGAGACCGATGTCGTCGTCGTGGGGGCGGGTCCGATCGGCATCGTCACGGCGCTGGAGCTTGCCAGATCGGGCGTGCAAGTCGCGCTCATCGAAAGCGGTCTCACGCGTACGGAACACGCAGCACAGGAGTTGGCGACCCTGGACTCGCGCCAAGACGACTACTTCCATTCGCGCAGCGAGCTGACGGTCCGCCGACAGGTCGGCGGCACCAGTGCGCTCTGGGGTGGGCGCTGCGTCAAGTTCGATCCCATCGATTTCGAGGACCGGCCGATCACCGCGCAGGCGCCCTGGCCGATCGGGGACAAAGACATCGAGCCCTACCGGCAACGAGCCTGCGATTGGGTCGGATGCGGTCAGGCGATATTCAATGCACGCGAAATCCTCGAGATCGCGAACGCCGACCTAGTCGCCGGGCTTCCTGACGGTGCAGTGCGCACAACGGATCTCGAACGCTGGGCCCCAACGCGTTTCGGCCGCGAGTACCGGGCCGCGCTGCGCGACGCCTCCCGCCTTACGTTGTGGACCGGCCTGACGTGCACCGAAATCGTGACGACCGAAGCCGGTGATTCCGTCGACCACCTCGTCGTCAAGACACTCGACGGCCGGGCGGGCCGGGTCGTCGCGACCGACTACATCATCGCGACCGGTGGACTCGAAGCGACTCGCCTGCTGCTCGCATCGGATCGCCATCATCCGGCCGGGCTGGGAAACGCCGGCGGCCACCTCGGACGCTGGTACATGTCCCACGTCGAGGCCCGCGTGGCGCGCGTGCATTTCGCCACCGACAGGGTGATCCATGCCTACGAGCGGGACAACGCGGGGGTGTACGTCCGGCGGCGTTTTACCTTCGACCCACAGCTACTCCGCGACACCGGGATGCCGAACGCCGCCGTCTGGCTGGTGAACCCGCCGATCAGCGACCCGGCTCACGGGAGCGGGATCCTGTCCGGCGTGTACCTCACATTGATTTCCCCGCTCGGCCGGTTCCTGCTCGCCCAGGCCATTCGTGAGGCGCACACCAAGACGGACGGGTCACCGCGGATCCGCGCGCATCTGCGCAACATCGTGCGAGACCTGTTCGGTTCGATCCGATTCGCGATCGCGTTTCCTTACGCCCGGTTCCTCCGCAGGGGCCGCAAGGCGCCCGGCTTCTTCGTCAAAAGCGCAGACAATCGGTATCTGCTGCACTACCACGGCGAGCATCTTCCGCACTGGGAGAGCTGCGTCGAGCTCACCGACGAGCGGGATTCGCTTGGCATGCGCAGGATCCGGACCCATATGCACTTCTCGGACGCCGACTACGAGAGTGTGCGCAAGGCCATCGCCCTGATCGACGAGCACCTGCGCCACCACGGTGTCGGCCGCGTGGAGTGGCTCACCGACGACGTCGAGCGGTCGGTGCATGCGTTCATGAAGGGGTACGCCGGCTTCCACCAGGTCGGAACCACTCGGATGTCGGAGACTCCGCAGGGCGGGGTGGTGGACCCGAATCTCGCGGTGCACGGGGTGCGCGGGCTCTACGTTGCGAGCACGTCCGTGCTGCCGACATCGAGCCAGGCCAACCCGACGCTGCTGGGGGTCGCCCTCGGTGTCCGGCTTGCCGAGCACGTCGCTAACTCCCGAATCGCCTGCGGGCCAGCGGATTCCAGGCCCGCCTGAGGGTCAACGCCGGGCCGACAGCACCTCGGCGATGACTTCCAGGAAACGATCCGCAACGTGCTCGACGGCGCATCGGCGCGCGTAGTGGTTCGCCGCCCCCGCCCCCAGTTCTGCCGCGACGGCCGGGTCGGCCAGCAGATCGAACGCGGCGGCGAGCCCGGCGACGTCGTCGACCCCGACCGGGGCGCAGCCCGGCGGCTGGTATTCGGGCAGACCGCCGACGTTGGACACGATCGGCATGACGCCCAGCTGCATGGAGAGCACCTGCACGCCGCTTTGTGAAGCGCGCCGGTAGTGGGAGATCGAACCTTTCGCGGCGGCCAGCGTCGGGATCACATCGGCGTAGCGATAGCTGCCGTTGCGCCAGTGCGTATGTTTGGGTAGCGCCGCCGCGTCCAGCGACCCGTCGCCGATGAGCACCAGGTTGTCGCCGCGCCAGCCGCCGCCGACAACATGTCGCCGCCACGCCTCGAGCACCACGTCGAC
The DNA here is from genome assembly GCF_001954215.1 of Mycobacterium sp. IS-2888. NCBI lineage: Bacteria > Bacillati > Actinomycetota > Actinomycetes > Mycobacteriales > Mycobacteriaceae > Mycobacterium > Mycobacterium sp. IS-2888. Next base: position 53,959 of record NZ_MBET01000123.1, on the reverse strand, counting down.
ATTCTTGTAGGGGTTGAGCCGGCCGAACATGACGAAGTCATGGCGGCCCTCGGCTCCCACGAACGGCGGCACCCGGGGCGGGTCGATGTCGCTGGCGAGCGGCACGACATGCACCGGGGTGCCGGCGACATCGCGGCGCTGCGCGACGGCGGCCGCGACGTAGTCGCAGTAGGTGATGGTGGCCGCCGAGCGGGCGCCCCAGCGGTCGAACACCGCCCGCTCGTAGGACGGCCGCTCTTCGTCGGGGTCGTGCGGATTGTCGTCGTGCACCACCTGGATCCGCGGCGTGCGCCCGGCGAGCGCGATCCAGCGTGGATCGCGGACGATCTCGGCGATCACGACGTCGGGCCGGAACCGGCGGACCCGGCGCCACGCCTTGACGGTTGGTAGCCAGGTCGCGGCGGTTTTGAATCGCGGGTCGAGCACCAACTCGTAGTCGCGCGCGGCGTCCGACTCCGGGTGCCGATCGGAGGTCACCAGGAGCACGTCGGCCCCGCGCCGGATCAGCGCCTCGGACTGCACGCGTACCGCGGGTCGCGTCCACGGCGAAAGCCACAGCACCCGAGGCGAATTCACGCTTCTCCGTCGGCGTGCAGGAACAAGTCGGCGTCGGTCCACATCCGGGTCTCCAGCGCGCGCCGCGGCACGCCCTGGAGGAGATTCGTGACCCGCGGGGAGGCCAGCAGGCGCCAGGCCAGCGGATTGATCTTGGCCCGGGTCCAGATGTGCAGACCCATCCCCCCGAGCCACCACCACCGGGTCTTGGAGGTGTGGAAGTGCATGCCGAAGCGCTCTCCGATGAGCTCCAGCGTGCGCTTTTGATAGAAGGTGATGTGCTGGCCGGTGGCGAAGGCGTAGTACATCCATTCCTCGGCAGGCGGCGGGCCGCCGTCGAAAAGCTCCGTGGTGAAAACGATGGTGTCGGTGCCCGTCGTTTCCAGCAGCTCGGCGACGAATGCGACCGGGTCGGTGAGATGCTCCATCACTTCGAAGGCGGTGACCGCCGTGTACGGCGCGCCCGGACCGGCGTGCGCCTCGAAGCCCTGCGCGGTCAGGTTGGGGGAGTACTTGTCCGTCCAGTAGTAGTCGAAGCCGACGTCGCGCATCAGGCGGGTGAAAACGCCGTAGCCGCCGGCAGCGTCAAGATACCGCCCGTTGCGATCGAAGAGAAAGAACAGCAGCACCGACATCGCGCGCGCCAGATATTGGTTGCGCCACAGCATGGTGGTATCGGCTGCCGCCACCGGGCTCGCATACGCTTCGTCCAGCCAATAAGGCTCTTCGGTCTGCAGCCCGCCGCAGCTGTCGCAGAAGTAATACTTACAGTCGTATTTGCCCAGGATCTTATGGGTGAACGCCGGATTGGTGCTGGAATTGCAGATGCGGCACAGCACGGTTATCCAGCCTCCTGAACATCTTCCGCGACATCAGAGCGGAAGAAGAACACTGGTGAACCTACGGCACGCTCGGCGCGATGAGCAAGCCAAAACCGTCCGGAATTGATTGTGCGCAAGTGATTTACCCTCGGCGTGGTAGCTTTAACCTCCAAATGTCCAGAAGCGCGACACCCCCGCCGGGAAAGACGCTCAGGCAAAGGATCCGGCGCATTCTCGGCAGTGAAACGCGGGACCAGCTCAAGGATCTGATCCTTTTCGACCATTCCCAGTCGGTGAAGGCAAGCCATCCCAATCCGCTGAACCGGGCCGGGAAGAAGTGCTTTTCCGCGACCGACGAGGACGGGATAACGCTGGAGATCCTGCGCCGGATCGGCCGGCTCGACGACGGGGTCTTCGCCGAATTCGGTGTCGGCGACGGGACGGAGAACAACACACTGATTCTCGCGGCGCTGGGCTGGAAGGGCTTCTGGGTCGGCGGCCAGGATCTGGCGGTCGCATTCCAGTCCGGCCCGAGCTTCACTTACGAAAAGGCGTGGATCACCGCGGAGAACATCCTCGACCTCAGCCGGTCGTGCCTGCAGAGAATCGACGCCACGCAGGTCGACGTGATCTCCCTGGACCTCGACGGCAACGACATCTATCTCGTCGAAAAGCTGTTGGCGGGCGGTATCCGTCCCAAGCTGTTCATCGTCGAATACAACGGGAAGTTTCCGCCGCCGGTGAAGTTCCAGATCACCTACGACCCCGATCATGTCTGGGAGTCCGACGACTACTTCGGGGCATCGCTGAGCAGTTTCGCCGCGTTGTTCGCGCGCTTCGACTACCGACTGGTGTGCTGCAATTCCCACTCGGGTTCCGACGCGTTCTTCATCGACACCGCCCTGTCCGAGCATTTTGCGGACGTGCCGACGGACATCGATCAGCTCTACGTGGAGCCCCGGTACTTTCTCTACGGCGGATTCGGCCAGCACAAGACCTCCCCGCGCACGGTTGCGAAGATCCTGGGGGCAAAACCCAAGCAGCCGAACTGAATTCACAGCACGCCGTTGATGGCGTCGACGTAGGCGTCGGTCATCGCCTCGACCGTGTAGTGCCGGTGCATGCGCTCGAAGCCGCGTCGTCCCACCGCCGGCAGCGCGCCGGGGTCGGCCAGGATCCGCGCCAGGTTTTCCCGCCATCCCGGCACCGACACGGGTTCGACGAGGAATCCCGCGCGTCCGAAATCCAGCATTTCCGGGACGGCGCAAATCGCCGACGCCGCGACGGGCACCGCCCGGGCCATCGCCTCGAGAATCACCAGCGGGAAGGCCTCGGAGCGGCTGGGGACGCACAGCAGGTCCGCGTCGGCCAGCGCGGGCCCGGGACCGGCCGACCATCCGCGCCAATGCACCCGGTCGTGCAATCCGGCGGGGGTGCGCGCCTGCAGCCTCTCCCGATCGGGGCCGTCGCCGAAAATCGATAGCCGCCAAGGCATGTCGGCGAGTTCGCCGAGCGCCTCGATCAGCACGTGGGGGTTCTTGTGCTCGAGGATGCGCGAGAGCATCACCAGGTGCAACGGTTCGTCCGCGCGGCGGATCCGGGGGGCCGGGTCGGCGGGCGGTGCGACGCCGTTCGGCGCGACGAAGCGCCGCCCCCAAAGCCGATGCTGCGCGGCCAGCATGTCCCAATGCCGTTGCGCCAGCACGATGAAACCGTCCGCGCGGCGCATCGCGGCGGTCAGGGGCCGCGAGTAGATGGGCCGGTCTTCCTCGGGAGGAACGTGCGCCGCGACCAGCCAGCGCCGGCCCCGATCGGCGGCGCGCCACAACGTGGCGAACCCCGCCTCGGTGTTGGTGTCGGCGGTGATGAGCACCGCCGGCCCCGCGGGGATGTCGAGCGCCGGCGCCCACCAGGGCTGGCGCACCACCCGCACGGTAGGCGGAATCTCGGAGATCAACGGGCCGAACCGCTGCATGCAGACGATGGTGACCGGGTAGCCGCGGCGGTCCAATTCCGTTGCTAGCAGCGCCTTTTGCCGCTCGGCGCCCCCGTACACCAGGCGGTTGGTGCTGATCACAATCGTCGGCAGGCCCTTGATGCTGGCCCCGGCGCGTTTTGGCCGTCGCATCCGGTCCAACAGCGTCGCCCCGGCCAAATACGCGTCGGCGTGGTGAACGCTGTGGCGGTGTTCGAGCAGCAGCGCGGCGCTGGCGCGAGCGAGGTCGCGGTCGCGGTCGCCGGCCACCGAATCGCCCTCATCGACACCGAGCTCGTCGGCCAGCAGCATTCGCCAGCCCGCCGCGCGGGCCCGGATCTGCCAGTCGGCCTGCGCGCCGTGCCGGAAGAACTCTTCGTCGAAACCGCCGACGGTGTTCCAGGCCGCGCGATTGACCGCCAGGCAGGCGCCGCCCAAATACCCTTTGATGCCTTGCGATTCGGGAGGCTGGCGCCGGTAGAGAGGGGAGATCGGCGTGCCGCGCAGCGAGCCCGAGCCGCCCGCGCTGGCGGTTAGCGATCGGATCAGCGTCGGGCTGCGGGTCGCGATGTCCCACGGCCGTAGGCCCGGTGCGCTACCCATCGGCGAAACCGCCGCCACACCGGGCCGGCGAAGCAACTCTCGGGTGCGAGTCAACGGTCCCACCAGGCGGGCGTGGGATTTGAGCAACAACAGGTCGGCGTCGCTCGGTGCGTGCTCCGCCAGCGTATTGAAAGCGGCTGCGCAGCCACGGTTCGCCGGCCCCGACACCCAGTGCACGCCCGGGTACCGCGCGGCCAGGTCCGCCCGACCGGGCGACGCGTCGTCGTCCTCCCGGTAGACGTAGACCGGCAGTCGCGGAAGATGTTCGGCGATGCTGCGCAGGCATGTGTCGAGGGGCGCGTGGCTCTGGTCGCTCACGACCAGCACCGCAAGTGAGCGCTCGGATGGTAGGGCGGCGGGGGCGCCGACCGGGCGCTTGAGATATGCCCGGTCCATTTCGCGGGTCATGCCACCAGCTGGTCCCGCTGCGACGAGGCCCGCAGGGCGGACAGGTCCGACCAGCTGAGCGGGCCGACCGCCGCGCTGGTGGCCAGGTAGGCGGCGGCCGCCGCCGCCAGGACGAGCACCACGTGCTGGCCCGAGAGCAGCAGCGTCACCGCAACGCTCACGCCCGTCGGTATCAGCAACCGCAGCAAGAACATCACCGGCGTACGGTAACCGCAGCGCCGGCGCAGCCACCAGGTGCTGACCACCATGTTGAAGAACTCGGTGCACACCAGCGCGATGCCGGGGCCGACGGCGCCCAACCGCCCGGCCAGGGCGAGATTGAGCCCGACGTTGAGCACCAGCGTCGCCATCGTCAACCAGAACAAGACCCTCTGGTGATGGCTGGCGACCAAACCCTGGCCGAGCGTGCCGCTGACGAATCGCAGAGCCGCCGCGACGAACAACAGCGCCAGCGTCGGCGTGCCGCGTGCGACGAACGCCTTATCGCCGAAGAGTCCGATCAACGGTCCGGACAGCAGTGCGCCGACGACCGCGACCGGGACGGCCACGAAGTACATCAGCTCGACGCTGCGGCGCAGGAAGCCGGCGAAGGCGGTGATGTCGCGCGCGAACAACTCGGTGGCCGTCGACAGCGTCGATTTGAGGAAAATCAGCGACACCACAATCGTGTTGAAGGCGATCGTGAAGGCCAATCCGTACACCCCCACCTCGGCGTGGGTGCTCAGCAGGGACAGGATCACGCCGTCGGCCCTGCAGTACAGCAGCCCGACCACCAGAAACCCGATGAGCGGCAGGCTTTCCCGCAACAGGTCGGCGGACTCTCGCACCGCGAAGATCGGGCGCACCGAGATATGCCGCATCGCGGCGGCGCCCTGGATCAGCAGCTGCAGTGCGGGCGGGATGAGTTGCGCGACGGCGAACCAGATGACGTCGGATCGCGTCGCCACCAGGCAGGCGACCATGGCCAGCGCGGCCAGCCGGCCGACGACGTCGGAGATGGCCACCGCCGAGAACCGCACGGTAGCAAGGAATACCGGCTCGAATCGGGTCACCATGGTCTGCATGAGCAGCGCCCCGGACAGCACGACGAGCATCACTCGCACTTCGGGGTCGCGATAAACCAGCAACCCGGACACCGCCGCCAGCGCCGCGAGCGGAACGCAATAGACCAGGGCCAGACCGCTGTTGATGCGCACCAGGCGCTCGAGGTCGCCGCGGCCGGAGGTCACGCGGCGCACGATCACGGTGGCGATACCGAGGTCGGCCAGGCTCGTCCACATCGCGATGAAGAGAAGCGCGATGGAGAGTTGGCCGTAGCGCCCGGGCCCCAGATAGCGCGCGGTCATCGCCACCGACACCACCGACGCCAGCATCCCCAGCACGCGGCAGATCAACTGGATCGAGAACGCGTGGGCCATCCGCGTGAGCGGCACCGATCCTACGACCGCACCCGGTGCCGTCGGCTCGCTCATGGCTGGCGAGCCTAGTAGGCGCCGTGGCTCGTTAATACGGCTTTCACCGTCTTGGCGATGATCATGAGGTCACCGGCCATCGACCAGTTGTCGACATAGGACAGATCCAACCGAACCGACTCTTCCCACGAGAGGTTCGAGCGGCCGCTCACCTGCCACAGCCCGCTGACGCCCGGCTTCACCAGCAGCCGCCGCTTGACGTCGCCGTTGTAGTTCTCGACTTCTCGACGCAGCGGCGGACGCGGCCCGACGACGCTCATATCCCCCTTGACGACGTTGAGGAACTGCGGCAGCTCGTCGATGCTGAACCTGCGCAGGATTCTGCCGACCGGCGTGACCCGGGGATCTTCGCGCATTTTGAACAGCATGCCGCCGTCGCTGTCGTTCAGCGCCAGCAGATCCGCGATCTGCCTGTCGGCGCCGTCCGTCATCGTCCGGAACTTGAACATCGTGAAGGGCTTTCCCTCGATGCCGATACGTTCCGACGGGTAGAAGACGGGTCCCTTGCTGGTGAGCTTGATGGCGATGGCGGCCGCGATGAGAAGCGGCGCTGTCGCGATGAGGGCCATCAGCGAGAAGCAGACGTCGAAGACCTGTTTCTCGAAGCGTTGGCTCCCTTCGTATTGCGGCTTTTCGACGTGCAGCAGCGGCAATCCCGCGGTGAGGCGCAGGGTCAATCGCGCTTCCGCGACGTCCACCACCCCGGGCGACACGACGAGGTCGACGTCCATCGTCTCCAGCTGCCACAGCAGCTCCCTGATGCCGTGCACGCCGAAATGCTCCGTTCGCGTCACCGCCACGGTGTCGGCGCCACAGCGTTGCACCGCGGCCACCGCGTGGGTTTCGTCGCCGAGGATCTCGACTTCACGGCTCCCGACGGTCAGGGTTTCGCCGCGCGGCGGTCCGTATCCGGAAATGCACACACCCGCCACGACGCAGCCGTCACTCGGATTGCGGGACAGTTCGGTCACGAGGTGAGCGACGGCCTGGCGATCCCCGATCGCCAAAACCGTTGTCTGGCAATGGCCGTGCGCCCGCTCGCGGCGGATATGCTGGCGCCATAGGCTGCGGCTGGTCAGCAATCCCAAGGTGCCGACCGGAAGCGCGATCGCGAGATAGCCGCGCGCCAGGTCGACTTTGGCGAGCAACGTCACCATCGCGATGATCCCGAACGTCCAGAATGACGCGCTGGCGATGCGCCGGTACTCGTCGATCCCGGCGCCGATGACTCGCGTCGATCTCGTTTGGAATATCGCAAGGGACGACAGCCACAGCCCCGCGAACAGAACGGAGAACAGCGTCATCACCGGGTCCGAGTAGCCCGACGTGTTCGCGATCTCCCCGAACCGGACGTACTGCGCAAGGAATACCGACGCGACGACGATCACCGAGTCGCTGATGCGCAGGCTTTGCGCATAGTGATCCTGCCAGCGGCGCAAGGCATTGCCGACCGTGGACGACACAGCAGGCACGGGTAGTGGCGAAACGTCGGCTATTTCGGGAGGCAACGGGGTTATGCCGGTCGGCGTGCGCTTCTGCGGTCGCTGCTCGGGCTGCATGAGATTCACCGCTTCGGGGGCCATGACACACCTACGCTCTCGCCGAGAGGCCTGATCGAATGCCGGCCGGCAGGTGGCGCGGGGTTTCGTGCGGCTGATCGGCCGCACGTCCGGCCGCGTGCAGCCCTCCCGCTCGCGCGGCGTTCTCGAGTTGCGCCGGCCCGGATACGCGGAATGGCCAGCTCGCGTCCTGCTCGGAGATGACCGTGACCGGCAGCGGCCACGCGATTCCGAATTCGGGATCGTCCCAACGGAATCCCTCCTCGCCGTTCGCAGCGTGCTGGCCGCTGACCTGATAGCTGACCTCGGTGTCGTCGATCAGGGTCTGGAAGCCGTGTGCGACATACGGCGGCAAGAAGAGCGCGCGGTGGTCGTCGGCGCTCAACTCCACCATCACGTGGTCGCCGTAGGTCCGCGAGTCGGGGCGGACGTCCACCGTCGCGGTGGCAATGGCGCCGCGGGTGCACCGGACCAGCTTGGCCTCGGCGTGCGGGGGCACCCGACGGTGCAGACCGCGTACGGTGCCGCGGGTGTAGCTGAACACGACATCCGTCCGCATGGCATCGAAAGCCAGCCCGTGATTAGCGAATTCGCGTGAGCAGAACGACCGTGTGGAGTAGCCCCGGTGGTCGCGTTGCGGTTCGAAGTCGATGATCGTCACGCCGGCGACCTTCGTGGGCGTGTATTTCACTGACGACTCCTTCCGAAGAGCCCTCGGCCCTGTGTGCTGCTCTGCGTTCATCTGGGCGCCTATACATATCCGGCGGCCGGCGGGCGGGTCATGACGGTGGGGATCACCCCGTACCGAGGCCCGAGCGATTTGCCCGACGCGGCCGCGCGCGGTAGCGAGCCCAAGATGCTGGGCGGGACGGGCGGCGCGCCGAGGCCGTTGGGCAATGCGGCCGCGGCGGTCATGTGCGCCGTCGGGATCACGCTGGTCCAACTCGCCGGCACCGACAGCGGGCCCAGCGAGGCCGCGGTGCCGAGGCTGCCCAACGCACCGGGCCCGAGTGAGCCGAGTGCGCCCGCCCCGGCCGCGGCGGCGCTGGCTCCCGCCGCTGCCCCTTGGGCGGCCGCGGCACCCGCGGCACCCGCGGCGGACGCGGCGCCACTCGCCAAGCCCTGACCGCTCGCGGCCATTCCAATGATTGAAGACATGGCGTACACCGGGGTGGCCGCGGCCATCAGCCACGCGGGCATGTTGGACGCCACGAGGTTCGAAATATCCGACGAGGCGGCCGAGGCGGCGGTGGTGGTCGCGGCGGTCGCCGCGGTCGAGGCGAACGTGCTGGTCGAGCTGGTCGCGGGCGATGCGAGCGACTGCAGCGCGGTGGGCACCGAGGTCACCACGCTCGCCAGGTTGGCCTGCGATGCTCCGGAAATGCCGCTTGCCTGGGTGACCGCGGCCGCCTGCTCGGCGAATCCGGCGGGGTTCGTGGTCTGCGGCGCCGGGGTGAACGGTGTCACCTCGCACGCGACGGCTGAATTCGCGGCGTACTGGTACATTGCCGCGGCGTCCTGCGCCCACATCTCGCCGTATTCGGCTTCGGTGGCCGCGATCGCCGCCGAATTCTGGCCGAAGAAGTTGGTGGCGATCAGTATCGCGAGTTGGACGCGGTTGGCGGTGACCGCCGGCGGCGGGACGGTCATCGCGAAGGCGGCTTCGTAGACCTCGACCGCAAGCAACGCGTGACTGGCGGTCTCGGCGGCCCGGGCGGCGGCGCCGGTCGTCCATGCCACGTACGGAGCGAACGCGGACGCCATGGTCAGCGACGAGGGACCCATCCAGCGTGTGGTGGTCAGTCCCGCGATGACCGACCGGTAAGCGCTTGCAGCGGAATGCAATTCGGCCGCCAAGTTGTCCCAGGCCACCGCCGCGGCCGCTAGCGATATCGGCCCGGGCCCGGCATACATCCGCGCGGAGTTGATCTCCGGCGGAAGCGCACCAAATTCGATCACGGCAGACCCCGGGTTCCGGCGGGCCGCGGCCGAGCCGGCGCGTCATCGTCGCGAACGAGCGTCGGCCGGCCACACATACTCAGAGCATGAGTAGACGGCCATGTTGCTGACGATGGGTATTTGGCCCGTTGACGGAGGATCTTGGTCCCTGCATAGCCCAGGCCGGGCGGTGTAATGATGTTGTGGCGGGCCGAGGCGACCACATTTCCGCTGCTCATCGCGGCTATTAAGGCCCTTGGCGCATCCGCTGAGCCCGCTGACGCAATGGGCTGCGTGATGACGAACGACATGCGGTCCCCTCGTAGCTCGGTCCCCTGCTGCAAACTGACAACCATACAATAGCAGACAAAAAATACTTATAGAACGGAAAATGGGTGGGATCCTTGTCACAGGTATCTAGACGGGCTCGGGGCCCGTTTGCACGGCCCAGCGACCTCGTCCTGATAATCTCTTAGGTGGCCAAACGCCGCCCGAGAGACGCCGGCGAGAAGTTCGCCTCGGACCGCTGGAAGAACCAGGTGTGTGCGCCGCTCGAGGAGGGCATCAACAACGTGAAGGCGATCGACCCAGCTCAGGGCACCGATGGCGATCGCGATTTCGCGGCGGCGGACAGCTGAGTCGTCGGTTTCGATGACCACCCACCCACCCGACGGACGCGCGGATGCGACGCGGCGGCAGATTCTGCGGGCCGCCTCGCATCAGTTCGCGCAACGCGCCTACCACGAGGTCGGCCTCGATGACATTCTCGCCGAGGCCGAACTGACCAAGGGCGCGATGTACTTCCATTTCAAGTCCAAGCACGCGCTGGCCGTCGCGATCATCGATCAACAGACCGAAGCCGGTACGGCCGCCGTGCAAGACCTGATCACGCGGGGACTTTCCGGCCTGGAGACCCTGATCGATTTCTCCTATCTCATCGCGGTCCAGGACATCAAGACCGATCGAGTCAGGGCCGGGCTGAACCTGATCGAATCCGTCGGTCGTTCGGAAGGCCTGCAGGAGAGGTTGTTGGACGACTGGGTCAAAGCATTGGCCGCGGTCGTCGAGCAGGCCGTTGGTGAGGGTGACATCGATGACCGGTGCGACCCGGAGGATGTCGGGCGCTTGATCGTGTCGCTGCAGATGGGGCTGCGGAAAACCAGCAACCTGGATCAACCCGAACGGTTTTTGCTCGACTTGGAAAAATGTTGGGCGTTGCTGATGGCCGGAATCCTGCGACCGGACCGCGTCGAATACTTCCGGCAATTCCTCAGGCGGCGTGCGGCACTCGCGATCAACGCCAATTCGACCGATCCCGACTCCGGGTAACGAGACCGAGACGGACCCGCTGGCCGGGATCGCCGGGGCTGTTAACCTTGATCGTCTTGCGGGGCGATACGAAACGTGACTGACGAATCCGCGCACCCGACGAGATGCCGGAGGTATTAGGGGCGATGGCGCGGCAGGTTCGGTCGGAAGCCACTCGGCGAAAGATTCTCAAAGCCGCGACCGACGTGTTCGGGGAGGTCGGCTATGCGGCCGCCGGGTGGGGCACGATCATCGAACGCACGGGGATGACCAAGGGCGCCCTCTACCATCACTTCGATTCGAAGGAATCGTTGGCCTCGGCGCTCATCGAGGAGGGCTCCGGCACGCTCGCCAACGCTTATCGGAACGCATGCGGGTCGTCATCGCCGGGGCTGGAGAACCTGCTGCACGGCACGTTCACGATCGCCGAAGTGATGACTTCGGACGAAACCGCCCGCGCGGCCGTGCAACTGACCGCCACTTTGAGCGGCTTCAACGAAGCGGCCGGGAACTTCTGCGCGGCTTCGGTTCAGCTGATGACAGCCGAGGCCCGGCGCGCCATCGCCGAGGGAGACCTCCGCAAGGACCTCGACCCGCAAGTGGTCGGCGAATCGATTGTCGGCGCCATGTTCGGAGCGCGATTGCTGTCCAACGCGATATCTGCCGTCGACACAAAAGATGGCGTCGGCTGCGACCTCAGCGAGCGCTTGATCCGGATTTGGGAACTCCTGCTTCCCGGCATCGTCTCAGAAGCTTCGCTCGCCTATTCCCGGGAATTCCTTGCTCGCGAAGCAATGCGCCATGCCCGGCTCGCCGCCGCCCGCACCGAGACGGTGCCGGAAAGCAATTAGGCGCCCGCCGATACCGCGATTCAATTACCGCGCGCATTCAACAATGCATACTGTTCCGGTGATGAACCGGAAATATGCGAGCCGAGTTATTGCGCTGGCTGGTGTGGTCGGATCCTTGGTCATGAGCGCCCCGGTATCGCAGGCTGCGCCCGGCGACGCGGGCGCGACCGAGTCAACGACGTTGGCGCTGGCCGACGTTGGGTCCTCGTCCACCTTGTCGTTCTGGGGATTCACGAGCTCCCAACAGCTGAGCGTGCCGGTGCTGCACGGGCTCACACCGACCGCGCTGAACGCGACCGTCGAACTGCCGATCAATATGCGGTCCGGCCAGCTCACCGTCACCCAGGGCGAGCGCACCATCACGCGGCTGAACCTGCCCACCACCGATCAAGCGCCAATAGTCCTCCCGCTCACCGGCGCGGAAGTCGCCGACAACTGGGTATCGGTGACGGTGCGCTCCTACCTGGTGCCCCTGGACGGATACTGCTTGTACCCGGAGAGCCCGCTGCGTCTGGTCAACGGAACGATCAACTACACCGGGGTCGAACAGCCGCCCACGACGGTGGCCCATTTCTTGCCGCCGGTGCTGCGCAAGCTGACCATATTTCTCCCGCAGGCACCGTCAACTGCTGAGTCCGACACGGCAATTCAACTCGCCACGGCCGCGGCCGCGCACTACGGCAGGCAGGCTCCCGAGATCGCGGTGGTGCCGTTGCCCGACGGACAGCAGGCGCCGCCGACGCCGCCGCAACCGCTGGAACGCCAGGTCGTCGTCAAAGAGGGATCGGATGCCGGGCTTTCCCTGCAAGGCAACACCGGTGTGCCATGGCTGTTGATCTCGGGGCCCCTCGGGCGAACCGACGAATCGGATACCGCGCTGCTGTTCAACGACCTGTCGCGGCTGGCCCTTGTCTCCAGGGCGTCGGCGGAATCGTTGAAGACCACTCCGCAACTACCCGGCAACAACGCAACGCTGCGCGAATTGGGGCAACCCTTCGCCAACGCCACTTCGCTGCAGCCCCGAGTGTCAATCGGATTGGACCAGACCAAGTTTGGCCGATCCGTGCACGGGGTGCGCGTGCATCTGCAGGGGTCCTATACCCCGACGCCGGCCAACGTCGGCGGCCAGATCACCGCCAACATCGGCGCGGAGACCATCGACCATTGGCCCACCGACGGCCATGGCGCCATCGACCACTGGATCGACGTGCCGGATCGGCTGCTGCAGCGATACACCAGCCTTGACGTAGTGCTGGACGTGGCGAGCAACATCGGACACTGCGGCGATTTCTACACGCCTGGCGCCGGCAACTCGCTACTCACGCTGAACATCACCGGCGACACCACCGTGCAGAGCAGCCCCGCCGCGCCACCGGTGCCCGGCGGCCTGCAGTCGGTGCCGCAGGCGTTGATGCCCAAGGTCCAGGTGGCGATCGAGCCCCACTCGTTGATCGACACCAAGCGCGCCATCGACATCATGGTCGGCCTGCAGCGCATCAGTGCGGCGCCGATCGACACCACCGTCACAAGCGTTCAGCAGGCGCTCGATTCGTCGAATCCCGCGCTCGTGATCGCCGCCGACGGATGGAACCACTCCGATATCGCGCTCCCGGTGTCCGCCGGCCCCAGCGGGCCGATCACGATCAACGCCGTCGAGTCGGGCGGCAAGCCCACCAAGCTGACACTGGACCCGTCACTGCGGTTCGCTTCTCTCCAAACGGTTTTCAACCGCGGCCGGTCGCTGCTGATCGCGACCTCCAACGGCGCGCCCTTCCAGCTCGACGAGCTGCTGCGCTGGCTCACGAGCGACACCAAGCACTGGCCCAGCCTCAAGGGCGTCGCGGCGGTGTCGGTACCGGGACAAGAGCCGGTCACCGTCGATCGGTCCCCCACCGGCGGTCCGGTCGCGGCGGCGCCCGGGGGCGGTAGTCACTCGGACCTGGCCTGGCTGTGGTGGTTCGGCGCGGGCTGGCTGGTCCTGGCCATCGTCGGTGCGGGAGTAATCGTGCTGCGCACCAGGCGCCGGAGCTAGCGCTCCTCGATCCACAGCTGCGCGGTCAGATCCTGGAATGTCGCGAGGGCGAATTGATCGTCGGCCCGCCGCACCGCCGACTTACTCATCAGCGCGCGCACGACCGAACCGTCCCGGTGTGCCAATTCGACGACCATGTTGCCCAGGGCGTGGACGACCGACAGCAGGGAGTCCGAGGCCGGGGCCTCATGGAAGACCTCGTGGAACCCGAGCGCCAGCACCTCGTCCGGTTCGTAACCCACCATCTCGGCAAACGCGGTGTTGGTGAACAGGATGCTGCCGTCATGCCCGATAGCCAGCACGGGAACCGGGATCCGCTCCAGCACGACCAGCGCGGGAAGCTGCTTCAAGGTCGTCATCGGCGACTGGCTGGGTTGCCGATTACGTCGTCGCTCCACCGGCCGATTATGGCCCATGGCAGCGGCCATGCCGGACACTTTTTTCTATTACCTCGCCCGACGGTGTTTCCGTCACACGGGCGGCTGGTAGCGGGGGAACACGCCCGCGGGCGCCGGCAGCACCGTGCCGGGGGCTAGCCGCGCGCCGATGGCGCTGAACGCCCGCCGGTCTTCGTCCTGGCCGAGCAGGTCCAGCAGCTTGGCGGCCGACTCCGGCATGACGGGCTGCACCAGCAGCGCCGCGATGCGCACGGCCTCGCACGTGGTGTAGAGGACGGTACGGAACCGCGCCTGATCGGCCCCGGACTCGCTCTTGCCCAGCACCCACGGCTGCTGGGCCGAAAAATATCTATTCGCCTCGCCGAGCATCAGCCAGATCGCCTCGAGGGCCAGGTGCATCGCCTGAGCGTCGAAACTCGCGCGCACCCGCTCCAGCAAACCCTCGGCCGTGTTCAGCAGTTCGGTGTCGGCTGCGGTGAATTCGCCGGGCTCGGGCACCACCCCGCCGAGGTTCTTGGCCACCATCGACAACGACCGCTGCGCCAGGTTGCCGAGTTCGTTGGCCAGGTCGGCGTTGATCCGGGTGACGATCGCCTCTTCGCTGTAGCTGCCGTCCTGGCCGAAAGGAACTTCCCGCAACAGGAAATAGCGCACCTGATCCACACCGAACGTGTCGATCAGCGCGACCGGGTCGACGATGTTGCCGACCGACTTGCTCATCTTCTCGCCGCGGTTGAGCAAAAACCCGTGCGCGAAAACCCTTCGGGGGAGCTCGATTCCGGCCGACATCAGAAACGCCGGCCAATACACGGTGTGAAACCGGATGATGTCCTTGCCGATCATGTGCAGGTCGGCCGGCCAGTAGCGCCGGAACAATTCGGAATCGGTATCGGGGTAGCCGGCTCCGGTCAGGTAGTTGGTCAGCGCGTCGACCCAGACGTACATGACGTGATCGGGGTGTTCGGGCACCGGCACGCCCCAGTCGAACGAGGTGCGCGAGATGGACAGGTCGCGCAGGCCACCCGAGACGAAGCTGACGACCTCGTTGCGCCGCACCTCGGGCGCGATGAAATCAGGGTTCGCCTCGTAGTGGGCCAGCAGCTTGTCGGCGTACACGGAGAGCCGGAAGAAATAGGTCTGCTCGTCGGTCCACGTCAGCGGGGCGCGGGTCTCGACGGCGATGCGGGTGCCGTCGTCGAGCTGTTCGGTTTCCGCTTCGACGAAGAACCGCTCGTCGCGCACGGAGTACCAGCCCGAGTAGGTGTCGAGGTAGATGTCGCCGGCCGCCGCCATCCGGCGCCAGATTTCCTTCGATGCCTCATGGTGGTCGGCGTCGGTGGTGCGGATGAACCTGTCGAAGGAGATGTTCAGCTTCTCCTGTAACCGCTGGAACACGTCGGAGTTGCGCCGCGCCAGTTCGGCGGTGGGCAGTCCTTCGCCCGCCGCGGCCTGGGCGACCTTGAGGCCGTGCTCGTCGGTCCCGGTGAGAAAGCGGACATCGAAGCCGTCGAGCCGCTTGAACCGCGCGATGGCGTCGGTGGCGACGTACTCGTAGGCGTGCCCCAGGTGCGGTGCGGCATTGGGGTACGTGATCGCGGTGGTGACGTAGTACGGCCTCATCGAGACTCACCCTATTGTGTGGCGGTGAGCTCCAACCGCTCTGGTAAACGAGAAGCGCCGCCGGCGCCCGAGCCGCTGGCGCCGTTGATCGACGCCCACACCCACCTCGACGCGTGCGGCGCGAGCGACGCCGACGGGGTGCGGGCCATCGTCGAGCGCGCCGCGGCCGTCGGGGTCGGCGCGGTGGTCACCATCGCCGACGACCTCGACTCGGCGCGCTGGGTGACGCGGGCCGCCGAGTGGGATCCACGCGTCTACGCCGCGGTCGCGCTGCATCCGACCCGCGCGGACGCGCTCGACGAAACGGCCCGCGCCGAGCTCGAGCGACTGACAGCCCACCCCCGGGTGGTGGCCGTCGGCGAGACCGGGATGGACCTGTATTGGCCCGGGCGCCTGGACGGCTGCGCGCGGCCCGACGCGCAGCGCGAGGCGTTCGCGTGGCATATCGACCTGGCGAAGCGGTGCGGGAAGCCGCTGATGATCCACAACCGGGAGGCCGACACCGAGGTGCTCGACGTGTTGCGCGCCGAGGGTGCCCCGGACGCCGTGATCTTCCACTGCTTTTCGTCGGACGCCGCGATGGCCCGCCGCTGCGTCGACGCGGGCTGGACGCTCAGCCTGTCGGGAACGGTGAGCTTTCGTAACGCGCGCGCCCTGCGGGAGGCCGTGCCGTTGATACCCGTGGAGCAGCTTTTGGTGGAGACCGATGCACCGTATTTGACGCCGCACCCGTATCGGGGCGCGGCGAACGAGCCGTACTGCCTTCCTTATACTGTGCGGGCGCTGGCTGAACTGGTCGGTCGCCCGCCCGAGGAGTTGGCGGCGATCACCACCGGCAATGCTCGCCGGGTCTATGGACTGTCCTAGCGCGACGGGTGATTTGGGTAACACTGGCGCTACAGCCTCGCGCCGGAGTTGCCGAACATTGGCCGGTTCGTTACCGTCTTGTGATCGAACGGGTGGGCCCGCAGGCCCCTTTGTCGTTTTCTGCTGAATAGGTCCTGAGTAGGTCGAGAAGTGGTTGCTGAGGTCGGGGTTAGCGCGCGTTGAGTGTATTAGCGAAACTTCATCAATCCCCATCACCCATGTTGCGGCTCGTCGTCGCGGGCCTTCTCTTAGTACTGGCGTTGGCCGGCGGCGTTGCCGTCTCCGCATCCAAGACCGTGACGCTGACCGTCGACGGCATCGCGATGCGGGTGACCACCATGAAGTCGCGGGTGATCGACATCGTCGCGGAGAACGGCTACACGGTCGACGAGCGCGACGACCTTTACCCCGCCGGTGACGTCCAGGTACACGACAGCGCCAACATCGTGCTGCGCCGCAGCCGGCCGTTGCAGATCTCGCTGGACGGCCATGACGCCAAGCAGGTTTGGACCACGGCGTCCACCGTGGACGAGGCGCTGGCTCAGCTCGCGATGACCGACACCGCCCCCGCCGCGGCCTCCCGCGGCAGCCGGGTTCCGCTGGCGGGGATGGCCCTGCCGGTCGTCAGCGCCAAGACGGTCAAGATCAACGACGGCGGCACGACCCGCACGGTGCACCTGCCGGCGCCCAACGTCGCGGGACTGCTGAGCGCCGCGGGCATACCACTGGCCGAAAGCGATCAGGTGGCGCCGAGCGCGACGTCGCCGATCGTCGACGGCATGGAAATCCAGGTGACGCGCAACCGGATCCAACGGGTCACCGAGCGGGTTCCGCTGCCGCCGAACGCTCGCCGGGTCGAGGACCCCGAAATGAACGTCAGCCGACAGGTCGTCGAGGACCCGGGCGCCCCGGGCACGCAGGACGTGACGTACGCGGTGGCCACCGTCAACGGTGTCGAGACCGGCCGGATCCCCGTCGCGAACGTCGTTATCACCCCGTCCCGGGAATCGGTGGTGCGCGTCGGCACCAAGCCCGGCACCGATGTGCCCCCGGTGATCGACGGATCCATCTGGGACGCCATCGCGGGCTGCGAGGCCGGCGGAAACTGGGCGATCAACACCGGTAACGGGTATTACGGTGGTGTGCAATTCGACCAGGGCACCTGGGAGCGCAATGGCGGCCTACGGTTCGCCTCCCGCGCCGACCTGGCGACCCGGGAAGAGCAGATCGCCGTCGCCGAGGTGACCCGCGAGCGCCAGGGGTGGGGCGCCTGGCCGGTGTGCAGCGGAAGAGCTGGTGCACGCTGACCATCCGGCTACTCGGGCGCACCGAGATCAGGCGGCTGGCCAAGGAACTTGAATTTCGGCCACGGAAGGCACTCGGCCAGAACTTCGTTCACGACGCCAACACGGTGCGCCGGGTGGTTTCGACCTCGGGGGTCAGCCGCTCCGACCATGTCTTGGAGGTCGGTCCCGGCCTCGGGTCGCTCACGTTGGCGCTGCTCGACCGCGGCGCCGCGGTCACCGCCGTCGAAATCGACCCGGTCTTGGCCACGCGGCTGCCCCAGACCGTGGCCGAGCACTCGCACAGCGAAATCCAACGGCTGACCGTGCTCAATCGCGACGTCTTGACCCTTGCCCGTGACGATGTGACCACCGAACCGACGGCAGTCGTCGCCAACCTGCCCTACAACGTCGCGGTCCCGGCGCTGTTGCACCTGCTTGCCGAGTTTCCCTCGATCCGCACCGTGACGGTGATGGTGCAGGCCGAGGTCGCCGAACGCCTCGCCGCCGAGCCGGGCGGCAAAGACTACGGCGTGCCCAGCGTCAAGGTGCGTTTCTTCGGCCATGTCCGCCGCTGCGGCACGGTGTCGCCGACGGTCTTCTGGCCCATTCCCCGGGTCTACTCCGGGCTGGTTCGCATCGACCGGCACACAACGTCGCCGTGGCCAACCGACGAAGCTTTCCGGCGGCGGGTATTCGAACTGGTCGACATCGCGTTTGCGCAGCGGCGCAAAACATCTCGCAACGCGTTCGCCGAGTGGGCGGGCTCGGGCAGCGAGTCGGCGAATCGCCTGCTGGCCGCCAGCATCGATCCCGCCCGGCGCGGCGAGACTCTGTCCATCGACGACTTCGTGCGGCTGCTGCGGCGTTCCGGTGCACCGGGCGACGGCGCCGCCCCGGCGAACCCCGATACCGCGCTGCGGCACGTTTCGGGGCACGCGTCCGCGAGCTGAGTAGGACGCCGCCCGTTCCAGCGATAGTCTGCTGCGGTGTCCGCGTCTGACGGCAGCACCGCAACGCAATGGGTGCCCACCGGGTCGGTCACCGTTCGGGTGCCCGGAAAGGTCAACCTCTACCTGGCCGTCGGCGATCGCCGCGAGGACGGCTATCACGAGCTGACGACGGTGTTCCAAGCCGTGTCCTTGCTCGACGAGGTGACCGTGCGCAACGCCGACGTGCTGTCGCTCGAGCTCGTCGGCGAGGGCGCCGACACGCTGCCCATCGATGAACGCAACCTCGCGTGGCAGGCCGCCGAGCTGATGGCCGATCATGTCGGCCGCGCACCCGACGTCTCGATCATGATCGACAAATCCATTCCGGTGGCCGGCGGCATGGCGGGTGGCAGCGCGGATGCGGCCGCCGTGCTGGTCGGCATCAACGCGCTGTGGGAGCTCAACGTGCCCCGCCGCGATCTGCGCATGCTCGCCGCGCAACTGGGCAGCGACGTGCCGTTCGCTCTGCATGGCGGCACCGCGCTGGGCACCGGCCGCGGCGAGGAGCTGGCGACCGTGTTGTCGCGGAACACCTTTCACTGGGTGCTGACGTTCGCGGACAGCGGGCTGCTCACCCCGGCGGTGTTCGGCGAACTCGACCGGCTCCGGGAGAGCGGCGAGCCGTCACGGCTGGCCGAGCCCGGGCCGGTGCTGGCGGCCCTGGCCGCGGGCGACCCGGAGCAGCTGGCGCCGCTACTGGGCAACGAAATGCAAGCGGCGGCGGTGAGCCTGGACCCGGGACTACGGCGGACGCTGCACGCCGGTGTGGAGGCCGGTGCGCTCGCCGGCATCGTGTCCGGATCCGGCCCGACGTGCGCCTTCTTGTGCACCTCGGCGTCTCAGGCCGTCGACATCGGCACCCAGCTATCGGGGGCGGGCGTTTGCCGCACGGTCCGGGTCGCGAGCGGACCGGTGCCCGGCGCCCGCGTCGTGCCCGCGCCAACCGAAGTCTGAACGGGGTGTGAAATCCGACTCAGCGGCCGCTAGAAGTTGGCGCTTCCTTAAGAGTTGCTTAAGATGACTCGCGGTGACGAGTAGCGGTAAGCAGGACCACTCGATTTCGTCGTCTGCCGGGCGCTGCGGTGGACGGCCTACCGGGTTTGCAGACTCATCGCCGTTTCGAGACCTAACCGCTGCCCAACTGTGCTCGCGCGCCTGCTGCAAAGTAGCCCCCAGCAGGCGGAATATGAGATTCCGGGCGTTGGGGAATCTGCCGGAACCGAGGAGGCCTTTGTGAGCCGGTTTACCGAGAAGATGTACCGCAACGCCCGCACCGCGAAGACGGGCATGGTCACCGGTGAACCCCACGAACCCGTCCGCCACACCTGGGGCGAGGTCCACGAGCGCGCCCGGTGCATCGCGGGCGGCCTGGCCGCCGCGGGGATCGGCCTCGGCGACGCCATCGGTGTGCTCGCCGGCTTCCCGGTGGAGATCGCCCCGACCGCGCAGGGCTTATGGATGCGCGGGGCCAGCCTCACCATGCTGCACCAGCCCACGCCGCGCACCGACCTTGCCGTCTGGGCCGAGGACACCATGACCGTGATCGGCATGATCGAGGCCAAAGCCGTCATCGTCTCCGAGCCCTTCCTGGTGGCCATCCCCGTGCTGGAGGAGAAGGGGATCAAGGTCCTCACCGTCGCCGACCTGCTGGCGTCGGATCCGATCGACCCCGTCGAGGTCGGCGAGGACGATCTGGCGCTGATGCAGTTGACGTCCGGGTCCACCGGTTCACCCAAAGCTGTCCAGATCACCCACCGCAACATCTACTCCAACGCCGAGGCGATGTTCATCGGCGCGCAGTACGACGTCGACAAGGACGTCATGGTCAGCTGGCTGCCCTGCTTCCACGACATGGGCATGGTCGGCTTCCTGACCATTCCGATGTTCTTCGGTGCCGAGCTGGTCAAGGTCACGCCGATGGACTTCCTGCGCGACACCCTGTTGTGGGCAAAGCTGATCGACAAGTACCAGGGCACCATGACGGCGGCGCCCAACTTCGCCTACGCGCTGCTGGCCAAGCGGTTGCGGCGCAACGCGAAACCCGGCGACTTCGACCTGTCGACCCTGCGCTTCGCGCTGTCCGGCGCCGAGCCCGTCGAACCCGCCGACGTCGAGGACCTGCTGGACGCCGGCAAGCCGTTCGGGCTTCGGCCCTCGGCGATCCTGCCGGCCTACGGCATGGCCGAGACGACCCTGGCGGTCTCGTTCTCGGAGTGCAACGCCGGTCTGGTTGTCGACGAGGTCGACGCCGATCTGCTGGCCGCGCTGCGCCGCGCGGTGCCCGCCAGCAAGGGCAACGTTCGCAGGCTGGCCACGCTGGGCCCGCTGCTGCAGGATCTCGAAGCCCGCATCATCGACGACAACGGCGAGGTGATGCCGCCGCGCGGCGTCGGCGTCATCGAGCTGCGCGGCGAATCGCTGACGCCCGGCTACCTCACCATGGGCGGCTTCATCCCGGCGCAGGACGAGCACGGCTGGTACGACACCGGTGACCTCGGCTACCTCACCGAGGAGGGCCACATCGTCGTGTGCGGCCGCGTCAAGGACGTCATCATCATGGCCGGCCGCAACATCTACCCGACCGACATCGAGCGGGCCGCCTGCCGCGTCGAGGGGGTGCGGCCCGGCTGCGCCGTCGCGGTGCGGCTCGACGCGGGTCACTCGCGCGAGACGTTCGCCGTCGCCGTCGAATCCAACGCCTGGCAAGACCCGGCCGAGGTGCGCCGCATCGAGCACCAGGTCGCCCACGAGGTCGTCAGCGAGGTCGACGTGCGGCCACGCAATGTGGTGGTGCTGGGCCCGGGGACGATTCCGAAGACGCCGTCGGGCAAGCTGCGACGGTCCACCTCGGTCACGCTCGTCAGCTAGCGCCGACGGCTCCCGCGTCACGACAGCGGGGCCAGACCCGACCGCACCAGCTCCAGGCACGTGGCGGAGATGACCCCCAAATCCTCGACACAGCCGTTCCGCCCCCACGTCTCCACCCCGATCACCATGGCCGCGGCGAGCGTGGCGCCCGCGACGTTGGCGACCAGATCGATGTTCGCCACATCGGGGTAGCGCTGCTTGACGAAGTCGGTGATAACCGCGGCGAACGACGCCTGGACGACGCGCAGGTGGCTGGCGATCTGCTCCCCGGTGATCAATTCGGCGCGGGCGAGCGCCGCCTGCCGAACCAGCTCGATGTCGTGCGGGTAGCTGGCCACGCTGGCCAGCACCGCCTCGAACACTGACTCGGAGCGGGGGCGGTGCGCGAGCGCCTCGGCCAGCCACTCCACCTGGGTGTCGTAGTCCTGGAACAGCACGGCTTCCTTCGTGGGAAAGTGCCGAAAGAAGGTGCGCTCGGTGACGCCGGCCTCCTGCGCGAGCTGCTGCACCGTGACGTTTCCGAATCCCTCGCTGGCGAACCGCTTGAGGGCCACCTGGCGCAGCGCATCATGGGTCCTGCTGTGGCGCAGCTTGTGGAGGTTCTCCTTCTCGCCCATACCTCGCATCCCACCACACCGTTCCGTCACAGTTGGCGTCTTCCAATTAAGTCAGTACTGACATATATTGAGGGCGCCCGCGGCTCCTGTCGCGCGGAACGGCCTCGGAGACCGAGTGGGAGAAGGAGCAGGAGCGATGACGGACTATGACGCGATCGTCATCGGCGCCGGGCACAACGGATTGACCGCGGCGGCGATCCTGCAGCGCGCCGGGTTGCGCACCCTGTGCCTGGAGGCCAACACCTATACCGGCGGCATGGCCGCCACCGTCGAGCTGATCGACGGATTCCGTTACGAGATCGCGGGTTCCGTGCAGTTTCCGACCGCGCCGCAGATCGTCAAGGAGCTCGGGCTGGACACCCTGCCGACCATCGATGCCGAGGTGCAGTCGGTCAACCTCGGCGACGACGGCGAAGAACCGATGATCTTCTATCGCGACCCGATGCAGCTGATGACGCACCTCGCCGAGAAGCTCGGCGCCGACGCCGTCACGGGCATGGCCGAGATGATCGGGTGGAGCCAGGGGCCCGCAAAGGCGCTCGACCGTTTCGAGGTGCGCACCCCACCCAAGACCCTCGACGAGATGTATGCCTGCGCGGCAAACGAATCCGAGCGCAGAGCCATCCACGAGGTGTTGTTCGGGACGGCGATGGACCCCATCAACCGCTTCCTGCCCGACAGGGACAAGCACGCGGTGCTGCGCGGGATGCTCGCGTTCCTCGCCATCAACTCCACCTACCGCGGGCCGTATACCCCGGGCAGCGCAACGTGTTTGGCATTCGCGCTCGCCGTGCCGAACGAGACCACGGCGATGATGACCAAGCTCGAGGGCGGCATCGGCGCGCTCTGCACGCACCTGCACGAGATGTTCGTCTCCCACGGCGGCGAGGTCAGGTATCGCGCCAAGGTCGAAAAGATTCTCCTCGAAAACGGCCGGGTGACCGGCGTGCGTCTGCGGGACGGCTCACAGATCACCGCGCCCGTCGTGGTATCCAACCTGTCACCCGATCTGACCCTCATCGACCTGCTTGGCGCCGAGCATCTGCCCGCCGACCTGGTCGCGCGCCTCACCGGCCGCGACCACCGGGCGTCGTTCGTCCAGATCCACTTCGCGCTCGACGGCTTGCCGGAATTCGCCCCGCCATACGACTTCCTCAACGAACCGGGCATGCAGTCGTCCATCGGCATCTTCGGCTCACCCGAAGAACAGCAACGCCAATGGGAGGAGTGCAAGAGGGGGATCATTCCCGACAACCCGTCGATGGGCATGCAGATCCCGTCGGTGCACGACCCCGGCATGGCACCCCCGGGCAAGCACGCGGCGAGCGCGTTCGCCTACGCCTTCCCGGTCGAAGCCAATCGCGACCTGCATGGCCAGCTCAAGAACGTGATGGCGGAGAAGGTCATCGACAAGATCACCCGCTACGCGCCCAACTTCCGCGACATCCAGATACGGCACATCACGTTTGCGCCGTACCACATGCAGACGATGTTCGCCGCGCCCTCCGGGGACTTCTGCCACGGCTTGCTGCATCCGGACCTGATGGGGCCCAACCGGCCCGGGCCCAAGGGCTTCCTGGACCTTCCCATCCCGATCGAGGGGTTGTACCTCGGCGGCGCGGGATGCCATGGGGGACCGGGTATTACGTTCACACCCGGCTACAACGCGGCGCACCAGGCGCTCGAGGACATCTCTCGATGACCTACGTGGGCGCAGAACGGGCCTACCAGGCGTGGATGCGGTTTTGCGCGGGCTCCAGCCCCAGATCGATGAGCAACTCGGTGGCGTCGGCCGCCTGCTCGCAAATCGTCGGGACTTCGGGACGCTCGGTCGCCGTGAAGTTCTCCAGCACGAAAGCCGCCGGGTCCTTGCGTCCGGGCGGACGGCCGATCCCGATGCGTACCCGCTGAAAGTCCTTGGTGCCCAAGGCCGCCGCCACCGAGCGCAGACCGTTGTGGCCGCCCTCGCCGCCGCCGATCTTGAGCCGGATGCGACCGAACTCGAGGTCGAGGTCGTCGTGGATGACGATGATGTCCGCCGGCGCCACCGAGTAGAACTTCGCCAACGGCCCGATCTGGCGGCCGGATTCGTTCATATAGCAGCGCGGCTTGGCCAGCAGGATCGAGCGGCCGGCCAATCGGCCGCTGAGGACCTCCGCGCCGGAACGCTTGTGCGCCTTGAATTTCGCGCCCAGCCGGGCGGCGAGCAGGTCGGCGACCATGAACCCCAGGTTGTGCCGCGTCCGGGCGTAGTTGTCTCCGGGGTTGCCCAGGCCGACCACCAACAACGGCTCGGCCATGTCGCGAGCCGCCTACTCGGACTCGGCGGCGGGCGCCTCGGCTTCGCCGCCCTCTTCTTCTTCGGCCGGCGCTTCCGGCGCTTCTTCGCCCTCGGCGACCTCGCCCGCGCCCTCTTCCTCGAGGTCCTCGGCGGTCGGCGCGACCACCACGTTGACCACCAGCATCTCCGGGTCGGAAATCAGGTTGACGCCCGAGGGCAGGGAGATCTGTCCGGCCGTGAACTGGGTGCCGGGTTCGGCGCCCTCGACGGACACGGTCAACTGCTCGGGAATCGACAGGGCGTCGGCCTCGATCTCGATGGTGCTGGTGTCCTGGGTGACCAGGGTGCCGGGGACGGCGTCGCCCTCGACGACGACTCGGACCTCGACGACGACCTTCTCGCCGCGACGCACGACGAGCAGGTCGGCGTGCTGGATGGTGCGGCGGATCGGGTGGATGTGCAGCGCTTTGGTCAGCGCCAGCTGTTCCTTACCGGCGATGTCGAGAGTCAGCACCGCGTTGGTGCCGGAATGCCGCAGGACGGCCGCGAAGTCGTGTCCGGGCAATTCGAGGTGCTGCGGGTCGGTGCCGTGACCGTAGAGGACGGCCGGGATCTTGCCGTCGCGCCGGGCTCGGCGGGACGCGCCCTTGCCGGTTTCGGTTCGCACCGTCGCCGTGAGTTGATTGACTGCCGACTTGGCCATCGTGTCGCTCCTGTGTGCTCTGGTTCTGGGCACGGCCAGGATCGCGACAATCTGTCGGTCCCCGTCGATAACGGTGCTGGTTAGACGGCCAGCCACCCTCGCCGTGACGCCCGGTCAGGTTATCGCATGGACGCCTCAGGGCGGAAATCGATGAGTGTGCTGGTAGGGCGCCGTCAGCGCACACTCGACGCCCTCAGCGCACACTCGAACAGGCCTCAGAGCGGAAATTTGGTGCCGGTGAGCTGCTCGGACAGCTCCCAGAGCGCGGCGGCGGCGGCCGCGTCTCGCGCCCGACGGCTGCGGCCGACCGGTTGGCTGCGGCCGACGTAGCCGAACCGCGGACCGATGAACGCGTTCCCCGGCACGTCCTGCGACGCCGCGTAGAGCGTCTGCCGGGCGCCGAAGTCGGCGTTCGTGGCAAACACCCGGGTGGCGGCCGACATCAGCGCGTCGCCCAGCTTGCGGCCCGACGCGCCCTGCAGGTTGGTGTGCGAATATCCGGGATGCGCGGCGACCGCGCGCAGCGGCGAACCGGCGGCCTCGAGTCGTCGCTGCAGCTCGCTGGTGAACAAGAGGTTGGCGAGCTTCGACTGGCTGTAGGCCAGCCACGGCGAGTACCGCCGGGTCTTGAAGTGCAGGTCGTCGAAGTTGATCCGCCCCGCCCAGTGCGCCATCGAGGACACCGTGACAACCCGGTCGCTCAGTTTGGGCAATAACAGGTTGGTCAGCGCGAAATGGCCGAGATGATTGGTGCCGATCTGGCCCTCGAAGCCGTCGACGGTCAACGCATAGCCCGCGGCCATGATGCCGGCGTTATTGATCAGCACATCGGCCTTGTCGATCCCGTCGGCGAACCGCCGCACCGAGGACAGGTCCTGCAGATCGAGTTGTTGCACCTCGACTTCGCCGCGCATCCGCTGCGCGGCGGCGTCGCCTTTCTCGGTGTTCCGCACGGCCATCACGATCGTGGCGCCTTTCGCGGCCAGCTCGCGCGCCGTCACCTCGCCCAGCCCGCTATTGGCCCCGGTGATGATGACGGTGCGCCCGGCAAACGAGGGGAGGTCTGCGGCGGTCCAGTCGGTCATGGCTGACAACAGTAGTGAACCGCGCGCACCGAGATTGCCGTGAGGGCTGTGATTCGGCCACTGGCCACGACCCTCGTGGCAATCTCGGTGACGTCACCGCGGCCACAGCCGCCAATCACTTTGCGGCGACGACGAATCCGTGGATGATCGCCTCGATGTCGGTCGACTGCGCCACCGCCTCGCCGGCCAGGTCGGTGATGGTCAGCTGAACCAGGTATCGCTGGCCGGCGGGTGGCGATCCGGTGGGGATGACGATCCGGTTCCAGCTATGCAGCCGCGTGCCCTCGAGGTCGTAGCTGCCCTGGATCATCGACGAGGGAAATCCGTTGAAGGGCGCGGTCGAGGCGTCGAGTTGCCGGAAGTTCTGGAACAGCTGGGCATCGTCGTTACCGTGCTTGATGACCTCGGCCGGGTCGAAATCCCCGCGCAGCTTGAAAACCACCAGCCGAGCCGTCGGATACTTGCCGCCCTTCGAGATCATCACCGTCTCGGGCGTGATCTTCTTCGGGTCGTTGAACGGCGACCAACCCGGCGGCGTCGGTATCGACACGGTCAGATCGGTGAGGCTGCTCGGCGCCACCTGCTGCCCGGTGACACCGATGCTTTGCAGATACTTCGACAACGGGACCGGCTTACTGGTCGTCGTGGTGGTGGTGGCCGTCGTCGACGTCGTTCCCAACACCGACGAGTAGTCGGGCGGTTTCGGGGCGCAGGCGGCCAGCGTCAGCGCGACTAGCGCGGCCCCGACGGTCCAGCGAGAGGTCACAGAACCTCGCGGACCGCGTCGATCGGCCGGGCCAACCGGGTCCCCTTCGGTGTGACGACAAACGGCCGTTCGATCAGGATGGGATGCTCGGCCATGGCGTCGAGCAGCTCGTCGTCGCTCGCGTCGGCGAGGTTCAGTTCGGTGTAGAGCGGTTCCCGCTTGCGCACCGCGGTGCGCACATCGATGCCGGCGTCGCGGATCATGCGAACCAGTTCGTCCCGGGACGGCGGCGTTTTCAGGTATTGGACGATGGTGGGCTCAAAGCCGTTGTCCCGCAGCAGATCCAGCGTCTTGCGCGAGGTGCTGCATTTGGGATTGTGGTAGATGACCGCGTCTTGTGAACCGGAAGCCATCTAGGCGTCTCCGTCGAATAACCCTGTGACTGAGCCATTTTCGAAGACGGCGCGGATGGTGCTGGCCAGCAGCGGCGCGATCGACAAAACCGTGAGCTGGGGAAAACGCTTCTCCTCGCCGATCGGCAAGGTGTTCGTCACGATCACCTCGCGCGCGCCGCACGCCGCCAGCCGCTCGGCGGCCGGGTCCGACAGCACACCGTGGGTCGCGGCGATGATCACGTCACTGGCACCGTCGTCGCGCAACAGCTGCACCGCGCCGGCGATGGTGCCACCGGTGTCGATCATGTCGTCGATCAGGACGCAGGTGCGGCCTTCGACCTCGCCGACGACGCGGTTGGACACCACCTGGTTGGGCACGCGCGGGTCACGGGTCTTGTGAATGAAGGCCAGCGGAACGCCGCCCAGGGCGTCGGCCCATTTCTCGGCGATGCGCACCCGCCCGGAGTCGGGGGAGACCACGACCATGTTGCTGTCCGGGTAGTTGTCCCGGATGTAGCCGGTCAGCAGGTTCTGCCCGCGCATGTGGTCGACGGGCCCGTCGAAGAAACCCTGGATCTGGTCGGTGTGCAGGTCGACGGTCACGATCCGGTCGGCGCCCGCCGTCTTGAGCAGGTCGGCGACCAGCCGCGCCGAAATGGGTTCGCGGCCCCGATGCTTCTTGTCCTGGCGAGCGTAGGGATAGAACGGCATGACGGCGGTGATCCGTTTGGCGCTGCCGCGCTTGAGCGCGTCGATCATGATCAGCTGTTCCATCAGCCAGTCGTTGACCGGTGCCGGATGGGATTGCAGGACGAACGCGTCGCAGCCACGCACCGATTCGTGGAAGCGCACGAAGATCTCACCGTTGGCGAACTCCCGCGCGGTCTGTGCGGTGACATGGACGTCGAGCTCTTTGGCTACCTGCTCGGCCAACTCCGGATGCGCGCGGCCGGAGAAGAGCATCAGGTTTTTGCGGTTATCGGTCCAGTCGTGGCTCACCGTGCTGCCCTCGGGGTATCGGGATCGAGATAGCGAATTGAAGGCCCCATCGTATGCGAAGGGTCTGGATGGGCTGCCGCATTGCCACGCAGTGGGCTCACGGCGCCCGATCCGGGTCGGGTGGCGGCGGGGGCTGCTGGGCGGCCTTTTCCGCGGCTTCGGCGGCTTGGGCCGCCGCGCTGCCCGGCCGCTTGCGCCGCACCCAGTCCTCGATGTTGCGTTGCGGTCCCGCCGAAACGGCCAGCGCACCCGGCGGGACGTCGTCGCGCACGACGGTGCCGGCGCCGGTGTACGCGCCGTCGCCGACGGTCACCGGCGCCACGAACATGGTGTCCGACCCGGTGCGCACGTGCGAGCCGATGGTGGTGCGGGACTTGGATTCGCCGTCGTAGTTGACGAAGACGCTGGAGGCGCCGATGTTGCTGTGCTCGCCGATGTCGGCGTCGCCGACGTAGGTCAGATGCGGAACCTTGGTGCCCGCGCCGATGGTGGAGTTCTTGGTTTCGACGAACGCGCCCAGCTTGCCGTCGGCGCCCAAAACGGTGCCGGGCCGCAGATAGGTATATGGGCCGACGGTCGCGCCGCCGCCGATCGACGACGACGAGCCGTGGGTGCGCACCACGGACGCACGGTCACCGACCGTGACGTCGGTCAGCGTGGTGTCCGGGCCGACGACGCAGCCGGCGCCGATCTGGGTGTGCCCGAGCAATTGCGTCCCGGGATGGACGACGGTGTCGCGGCCGATCGTCACGTCGACGTCGATCCAGGTGGTCGTCGGATCGACCACCGTCACGCCGGCCATCTGGTGGGCGGCGACGATCCGACGGTTTAGCTCGGCACCCAGCTCGGCCAGCTGGACGCGGTTGTTGACGCCGGCCACCAGCGCGCTGTCGTCGACGTGCTGGGCGAGTATCGACCGGCCGTCCCCGCGCAGGATGGCGATGACGTCGGTGAGATAGAGCTCGCGTTGCGCGTTGTCGGAGCTCAGGCGACCCAGGGCCGACCGCAGCGCGGCGATGTCGAAGGCGTACACACCGGCGTTGACCTCGTGGATCTCGCGCTGCGAGTCCGTCGCGTCGGCATGTTCGACGATCGCCATCACTTCATTGTCCTGCGTGCGCAGGATGCGGCCGTAGCCGAAGGGTTCGTTCAGCGTGGTGGTCAGCACGGTCACCGCGGCCGACGCCGCGTTGTGCGTTGCGATCAGGCTGGCCAGGGTGTCGGCGTCCAGCAGGGGAGTATCGCCGGAGGTGACGACGACGATGCCGGCGTAGTCCTCGGGCAGCGCGGACAGCCCGCAGAGCACCGCGTGGCCGGTGCCCAGCGGCCGGTCCTGCAGCGCCACGTCGATCGGGCGCCCGAGCCGCTCGGCAAGTTCGGCGACCAGCGGCTCGATGCGTTGGTGCTCGTGGCCGAGGACGACGACCAGGCGCTGGGGTGCGACCTTGGCGACCGCGTGCAGGGAGTGGGCCAACATGCTGCGGCCGGCGATCGTATGCAGCACCTTCGGGGTGTCTGACCGCATCCTGGTGCCGGGCCCGGCCGCCAGGACCAGGACCGCGGTGTCACCACGAAACGACATGAATCCCCTTTCGACGCGAGCGAGCGTGTTTGTACGCCGACACGCCGTCAAGCGTGTCATTTCATGCACGCTCGTGGCAAAGACCCGTGCTCCGTCGCCAGGACTCGAACCTGAACTTTCTGAACCAAAATCAGAGGTGCTGCCGATTACACCACGACGGATTGGCCGCTGCGGCGGCCGCCGGAACGATCGCCGACCGCGCCACCAAGACTCTAAACGTTACCGGGGCCGACGGCGGCCCCAGGCAAAGTCATACAACTTCACCTGCGCAAACCGATACCCTGAAGGACGTGGCAGCCCCGGATAAAGAAGTGCGGGCCCCGCGCGCCAGGATGACCGGCAGCGCGCGCCGGCACCAACTCATCGGTATCGCGCGCCAGCTGTTCGCCGAACGCGGCTACGAGGGCGCGTCGATCGAGGAGATCGCGCAGCGCGCTAACGTGTCCAAACCCGTCGTCTATGAGCATTTCGGCGGCAAAGAGGGCCTCTACGCCGTGGTGGTCGACCGCGAGATGTCGGCGCTGCTCGACGGCATCACCTCGTCGCTGACGAACAACCGGTCCCGGGTTCGGGTCGAGCGGGTCGCGCTGGCGTTGCTCACCTACGTCGAGGAGCGCACCGACGGCTTCCGGATCATGATCCGCGACTCGCCCGCCGCGATCAGCTCCGGCACCTATTCCAGCCTGCTCAACGACGCCGTCAGCCAGGTCAGCTCGATCCTGGCCGGAGACTTCGCCCGCCGCGGCCTGGACCCGGATCTGGCGCCGCTCTACGCCCAGGCGTTGGTGGGCTCGGTGTCGATGACGGCCCAGTGGTGGCTCGACACCCGCGAACCCAAAAAGGAAGTGGTCGCCGCGCACCTGGTCAACCTGATGTGGAACGGCCTGACCCATCTGGAGGCCGATCCCAAGCTGCAGGACGAGTAGCGCGGGGCCCGGTCCTAGCCGCAGTCGCGCGAGAGCAGGTCGGCGATCGTCTCGCGACGGACGATCCCGCGGGCCCGGCCATCCTTGACCGCCACCACGGGCGGGCGGCAGACCAGGTTGTAGTTCGACGCCATGCTGTGGTGATAGGAACCGGTACACGCCACGGCCAGCAGATCGCCGGGCCCCACGTCCGCGGGTAGCTGGATGTCGCGGGCGATTTCGTCGCCCGCCTCGCAGTGCCGGCCCGCCACGGTCACGGTGCGCTTGGCTCCGAGCGAATGCCGGTTCGCGAGCGCGACCGTGTATTGCGCGCCGTACAGCGACACCCGCGGGTTGTCGCTCATGCCGCCGTCCACGGCGACGAAGGTGCGGCCACCCGGTTGCGTCTTCGCCGAGCACACCCGATACAACGTGAGACCGGCCCGCCCGCTGATGGCGCGGCCCGGTTCCACCACGACGGTCGGCCGGGGAAAACGTTCGGCCGCGCACGCCTCGTCCAGCGCGTTCTCGATTACCCCGGCGAGCTCGTCCAGGTTGAGTTCCCGATCGCCGGAGACGTACGGGATCCCATGGCCGCCACCGATATTCAGCTCGGTGAGGATGACGCCGTGCCGGATGCGGATGTCGGCCATGGCGGCGATCATCCGGTGGATGGCCTCGCCGTAGCGGGTGGCGTCGGTGACTTGCGACCCGATGTGACAGTGCAGCCCGACCAGGTCGAGGATCGGGTGCGCCAGCACCCGCTGCACGGCCACATCGGCCCGGTCGCCATGGAGCGTGAAGCCGAACTTCTGGTCACTGATGCCGGTGGTCAGCGCCCGGTGCCCATGGATGTCGACGTCGGGCGTCACCCGGATCAGCACGCGCTGGCGTCGTCGCGCCAGGCCGGCCAGGTAGGCGATCTCCATGGCCGAATCCAGCACGATGCGTCCGACCCCGACGCGCACCGCCTCGCACAACTCGTCGGGCGATTTCGCATTGCCGTGCATGACGATGCGGGCGGGGTCGACGCCCCCGGCCAATGCGACGGCCAGCTCGCCGCCCGAACAGACGTCGACCCCGAGGCCCTCTTCGCGAGCCCAGCGCGCCACCGCCGTCGTCAGCAGTGACTTTCCGGCGTAGACAACACCGACACCGCGCAGCGCCTTGCGGTAGCGGCGGGCGCGGTGCCGAAAATCGGCCTCGTCGATGACGTACGCCGGGGTGTGGAACTCGTCGGCGATATCGGTCAGTGCCACCCCGCCGACGCACAGCCGGCCCTCCTCGTCGGAACGCGTGGTGACCGGCCAGATCGCGGGATCGAACCGCACCGGTGCCGCATGACCCAGAGACGGCAGGATGTCGATCAATGTCATGGCTTCAAGGTGCGCCCACGCGGAGTCGGGTGCCGCTTTCTTGACGATCCTTTGACGGCGTCGGGCGCAATCTTCACGAAATTCGGCGGCTCTAATTCGCCCCTAGAATGGGCCTCATCATGACCGCACCGGGGCCTGCTCGCCCAGAAACCCCGATCGCGGGGCTCGTCGAATTGGCGCTGACGGCGCCCACTTTCCAGCAACTCATCGAGCGCGCGACCGCTCGACCCGCGGAATTGAGCCTGGTCGGCCCGGCCAGCGCCCGGTTGTTCGTCACCAGCGCGCTGGCGCGGCTCGGTCCGTTACTGGTGGTCACCGCCACCGGGCGCGAAGCCGACGACCTGGCCGCCGAACTGACGGGTGTGTTCGGCGACGCGGTCGCGGTCTTCCCGTCCTGGGAGACGCTGCCGCACGAACGGCTTTCACCGGGCGTCGACACCGTCGGCACCCGCCTGATGGTGCTGCGCCGGCTGGCGCACCCCGACGACGCGACACTAGGGCCGCCGCTGCAGGTAGTGGTGACGACGATCCGATCGCTGCTGCAACCCATGACGCCGCAGCTGGGCCTCGTCGAACCGGTCACATTGAGCGTCGGCCAGGAAGCCGAATTCGAACGAGTGGTGGCCCGGCTGGTCGAGCTGGCCTACACGCGAGTGGACATGGTCGGCCGGCGCGGTGAATTCGCCGTCCGCGGAGGGATTCTCGACGTTTTCCCACCGACCGCCGAACACCCGGTGCGCGTGGAATTCTGGGGCGACGAGGTCAGCGAGATGCGCATGTTCGCGGTCGCCGACCAGCGCTCGATTCCCGAGATCGACGTCGACACGGTCGTCGCCGTTGCCTGCCGTGAGCTGCTGCTCGGTGACGACGTACGGGCGCGGGCCGCCGAGTTGGCCGCACGACACCCCGCGGGCGAGGGCGCGATCACCGGCAGCCTCACCGACATGCTGGCGAAGCTGGCCGAGGGCATCCCCGTCGACGGCATGGAGGCGCTGCTCTCGGTGCTGCATCCCCCGGAAAAAGGGGACCACGTTCTGCTGACCGATCAGCTGGCCGAGGGCACCCCGGTGCTGGTGTGCGACCCGGAGAAGGTGCGCAGCCGGGCCGCCGACCTGATCAAGACCGGTCGCGAATTCCTCGAGGCGTCGTGGTCGGTCGCCGCACTGGGTACCTCAGCAGCACCGGTCGACGTCGGGCAATTGGGTGGGTCGGGCTTCGCCGAACTCGGCGACGTGGAGGCCGCGGCGCTCCGGTCCGGTCATCCCTGGTGGACGTTGAGTCAGCTGTCCGACGAGTCGGCGCTCGAGCTGGACATCCGGGCGGCGCCGTCTGCTCGTGGACATCAGCACGACATCGACAGCATCTTCGCGATGCTGCGAGCGCACGTCACGACCGGCGGGTATGCGGCGGTGGTCGCACCCGGGACCGGGACCGCCCATCGCGTGGTGGAGCGGCTGGCCGAGTTCGATACCCCGGCCGCGATGCTGGAGTGCGGTGCTGCGCCCAAGTCCGGGGTCGTCGGGGTGCTCAAGGGCCCGCTGCACGACGGCGTCGTCATACCCGGCGCCAACCTGGTCGTCATCACCGAGACCGACCTGACCGGCAACCGGGCCACGGCCGTCGAGGGCAAAAGGCTGGCGGCCAAACGGCGCAACACCGTCGACCCGCTGGCGCTCGCGGCGGGCGACCTGGTGGTGCACGACCAGCACGGCATCGGCCGGTTCGTGGAAATGGTCGAGCGCACCGTCGGCGGCGCCCGGCGTGAGTACCTGGTGCTGGAGTACGCCTCCAGCAAGCGTGGCCAGCAGGCCGACAAGCTGTATGTCCCAATGGATTCCCTAGACCAGCTGTCGCGGTATGTCGGCGGCCAGGCCCCGGCGCTGAGCCGGCTGGGCGGCAGCGACTGGGCCAACACCAAGACCAAGGCGCGCCGCGCGGTCCGCGAGATCGCCGGCGAACTGGTGTCGCTGTACGCCAAACGGCAGGCCAGCCCCGGGCACGCCTTCGGGCCGGACACCCCGTGGCAGGCCGAGATGGAGGACGCGTTCGGCTTCACCGAGACCGTCGACCAGCTCACGGCGATCACCGAGGTCAAGGCGGACATGGAAAAGCCGATTCCGATGGACCGGGTGATCTGCGGCGACGTTGGCTACGGCAAGACCGAAATCGCGGTAAGGGCGGCGTTCAAGGCGGTGCAGGACGGCAAGCAGGTCGCCGTGATGGTCCCCACCACACTGCTGGCCGACCAGCATCTGCAGACGTTCGGCGAGCGGATGGCCGGGTTCCCCGTCGTCGTCAAGGGGTTGTCCCGGTTCACCGACGCCGCGGAGTCCCGCGCCGTGATCGACGGCCTGGCCGACGGGTCGGTGGACGTCGTGATCGGCACGCATCGCCTGCTGCAGACCGGAGTGCGCTGGAAGGACCTCGGCCTGGTCGTCGTCGACGAGGAGCAGCGGTTCGGGGTCGAGCACAAGGAGCACATCAAGTCGCTGCGCACCCACGTCGACGTGCTCACCATGAGCGCGACCCCGATCCCGCGCACCCTGGAGATGAGCCTGGCCGGGATCCGCGAAATGTCGACGATCCTGACGCCGCCCGAAGAGCGCTACCCGGTGCTGACTTACGTCGGCCCACACGACGACAAGCAGGTCGCCGCGGCGTTGAGGCGCGAGCTGCTGCGCGACGGGCAGGCCTTCTATGTCCATAACCGGGTCAGCTCCATCGATCGGGCCGCCGCCCGGGTACGCGAGCTGGTGCCCGAGGCGCGCGTCGTCGTCGCGCACGGCCAGATGCCCGAGGACCTGCTGGAACGGACCGTTCAGGGCTTCTGGAACCGCGAATACGACATCCTCGTGTGCACCACGATCGTGGAGACCGGGCTGGACATCTCCAACGCCAACACGCTCATCGTCGAGCGCGCCGACACCTTCGGGCTGTCCCAGCTGCACCAGCTGCGCGGCCGGGTCGGCCGCAGCCGGGAACGCGGCTACGCCTACTTCCTCTATCCGCCGCACGTGCCGCTGACCGAGACGGCCTACGACCGGCTGGCGACCATCGCGCAGAACAACGAGCTGGGTGCGGGCATGGCGGTCGCGCTGAAGGACCTCGAGATCCGCGGCGCCGGGAACGTGCTGGGCGTCGAGCAGTCCGGCCACGTCGCCGGGGTCGGATTCGACCTGTACGTGCGCCTGGTCGGCGAGGCCGTCGAGGCCTACCGTGCGGCCGCCGACGGCGAGACGGTCGTCGCCCGCGAGGAGCCCAAGGATGTGCGGATCGACCTGCCGGTCGACGCGCACCTGCCGCCGGATTACATCGCCAGCGACCGGCTGCGGCTGGAGGGCTACCGACGGTTGGCCGCCGCGGCCGACGACGCGGCCATCGTCGGGGTCGTCGAGGAGCTCACCGACCGCTACGGGCCGCTGCCCGAGCCCGCCCAGCGGCTGGTCGCGGTCGCGCGGCTGCGGCTGCTGTGCCGTGCCGCCGGCATCACCGAAGTGTCGGCCGCCTCCGCGGCGACGGTGCGGCTGTCGCCGATAACGCTGCTAGATTCGGCTCAGGTGCGGCTCAAGAGGATGTATCCGGGCGCGCACTACCGGGCCACCACCGCCACCGTCCAGGTTCCGATTCCGCGAGCCGGGGGTGTCGGTGCGCCACGCATCCGCGATGTCGAGTTGGTCCAGATGGTGGCCAACGTGGTGACGGCGCTGCAAGGCAAACCACAGATAGAGATTGGTATAACGGGTGCGTCACCAGCGCCGATGCCCGGGGAGGAGCGACAGGCGAGATGATTGTCGTCTTGTTCGACCCCCGGCGCCCGTCGCTGGTTCCCGTTGAAGCGATCGAGCACCTCGGCGGGGAGGTGCAGTACACCGAGGAGATGCCCGTCGCGGTGCCGTGGTCGCTGCCGGGTGCCCGCCCCGTCGACACCGGGGAGGACGCCCCGGTGTTGCTGTCGTCCGACCCTGACCACCCCGCCGTCACCGCGCGGTTGGCGGCGGGGGCGCGGTTGATTTCGGCGCCTGACACACCACGCGGCGAACGGCTCGTGGACGCCGTCGCGATGATGGACAAGCTGCGCACCGCCGGGCCGTGGGAAAGCGAGCAAACGCACGACTCGTTGCGCAGGTTCCTGCTGGAGGAGACCTACGAGCTGCTCGACGCCGTTCGCAGCGGCAACGCCGACCAGCTGCGCGAAGAGCTCGGCGACGTGTTGCTGCAGGTCCTCTTCCACGCCCGCATCGCCGAGGACGCTCCGCAGCACTCCTTCACCATCGACGACGTCGCCGTCACCTTGATGCGAAAGCTCGGCAACCGGGTGCCGGGTGTGCTTGCGGGCCAATCCATTTCGCTGGAAGACCAGCTGGCGCAGTGGGAAGAGCGCAAGGCGGCCGAGAAACCGCGGAACTCGGTGATGGACGACGTTCATACCGGGCAGCCCTCATTGGCGTTGGCGCAGAAGGTTATTCAACGCGCGGAGAAGGCCGGGTTCCCGGCCGACCTGATCCCCGCCGCGATCACCGCGATCGAGGTGTCGGCGGGTATCGACGCGGAAAGCTCGCTGCGCACCGCCGTTTTGGAGTTCGTCGACACCGTCCGCGCTGTCGAGAAGTCGATAGCCACCACCCGCCGTGGCGACAGCGTCCCCGAGGAGTTCGATGTGGCGCCGCTCGGCGAGATCAGCGACGAGGAGTGGCGCGCACACTGGCCCGTCGCCGGGCCGGAAGTCGACACGGTGGAGCCCGCTGGCAGCGATGCGGCCGTCGACAAGGCCGACGAGCCCGTCGCCGCGGCCAAGGGGTCCGGCAAGGGCTCGAAGAAGCGCGGTGGCCGCCGCTGAGCCCGTTCGGACTTTTTAGTCCCAAAACTCATGGGACGATGATTATGGGCGAAGTTGGTGCAGGCGAGCTTAAGGGGAGCGTGGTGTCGCCGAGGCGTTGGTTGCGCGCGGCCGCTGTGATCGGCGCGACCGCGATGCTGATGGCCTCCAGCTGTACCTGGCAGCTCAGCCTTTTCATTCCCGACGGCGTGCCCCCGCCGGCCGGCGATGCGGTGCCGCCGGTGAACACCCATGCCAGCGGCCGGCCCGCGGACCAGTTGCGGGAGTGGGCGCAGCAACGGTCGGCCGCGATGGAGATTCCGGTCATCGCGCTGGAGGCCTACGCCTATGCCGCCCGCGTCGCCGAGGTCGAGAACCCGAAGTGCCATATCGCGTGGACCACGCTGGCGGGCATCGGGCAGGTGGAGAGCCATCACGGCACGTACCGGGGTGCGACGCTGGCGCCCAACGGCGATGTGAGCCCCCCCATTCGGGGTGTTCGACTGGACGGCAGCGGCGGCACCCTGCGCATCGTCGACAGCGAGGAAGACACGCGTGGCTCGGATCAAGGCGCCGGGGTGGTGCGTGCGATGGGGCCGATGCAGTTCATTCCGGAGACGTGGCGGTTGTACGGGGTCGACGCCCACAACGACGGCCGCGTCAGCCCGGACAACATCGATGACGCAGCCCTTGCGGCGGCGGGCTATTTGTGTTGGCGCGGAAAGGATCTCGCCACACCACGCGGGTGGATAACCGCGCTGCGCGCGTACAACAACTCGGGCATCTATGCGCGGGCCGTTCGGGACTGGGCGACCGCCTACGCGTCGGGGCACCCGCTGTAGCAGGATGTATCGCTGACCCAGGCTTTACGCTTAAGGCGGCCGTCATCAGCTAACACGCAAGGAGAAACCCAGTGCCGATTATCGAGCAGGTCGGGGCCCGCGAGATCCTCGATTCTCGCGGTAACCCGACGGTCGAGGTCGAGATAGCTCTGATCGACGGGACGTTTGCCCGCGCCGCGGTGCCGTCCGGCGCGTCGACCGGCGAACACGAGGCCGTCGAGCTGCGCGATGGCGGCGAGCGCTACGGCGGCAAGGGCGTGCAGAAGGCGGTGCAGGCCGTGCTGGACGAGATCGCCCCGGCCGTCATCGGACTCAATGCCGACGATCAGCGGTTGGTCGACCAGGCATTGGTGGACCTCGACGGCACCCCGGACAAGTCGCGGCTCGGCGGCAACGCGATCCTGGGCGTCTCGCTTGCTGTGGCCAAGGCGGCCGCCGATTCCGCCGAGCTGCCGTTGTTCCGCTATCTCGGCGGCCCCAACGCGCACATCCTGCCGGTGCCGATGATGAACATCCTCAACGGCGGCGCGCACG
This sequence comes from Mycobacterium sp. IS-2888, assembly GCF_001954215.1. Lineage (NCBI taxonomy): Bacteria > Bacillati > Actinomycetota > Actinomycetes > Mycobacteriales > Mycobacteriaceae > Mycobacterium > Mycobacterium sp. IS-2888. The sequence goes on along the minus strand of NZ_MBET01000123.1, from coordinate 15,568 downwards.
CCGACACCGCCGTCGACATTCAGGAATTCATGGTGGCGCCGATCGGCGCCTCTCACTTCGGTGAGGCGCTGCGCTGGGGTGCCGAGGTGTACCACGCGCTGAAGTCGGTGCTGAAGAAGCAGGGGCTCTCGACCGGCCTCGGCGACGAAGGCGGTTTCGCTCCCGACGTGGCCGGGACCACCGCGGCACTCGACCTGATCAGCACGGCCATCGAAGCGGCGGGCCTGAAACCCGGCGTCGACGTGGCACTGGCCCTCGACGCCGCCGCCACCGAGTTCTACACCGACGGGACCGGCTATGCCTTCGAGGGCAGCACCCGCAGCGCCGAGCAGATGAGCGAGTTCTACGCCGGCCTGCTCGGCTCCTATCCGCTGGTATCCATCGAAGACCCACTGTCCGAAGATGATTGGGACGGCTGGGCGGCCCTGACGGCGTCGATCGGCGACCGGGTGCAGATCGTCGGCGACGACATCTTCGTCACCAATCCCGAGCGCCTCGAGGAGGGCATCGACAAGGGTGTGGCAAATGCGTTGCTGGTCAAGGTGAACCAAATCGGGACGCTGACCGAGACGCTGGACGCCGTCGTGTTGGCCCACCACAGCGGCTACCGCACGATGATGAGCCACCGCAGTGGCGAGACCGAAGACACCACCATCGCCGATCTGGCGGTGGCCGTCGGCAGCGGTCAGATCAAGACGGGCGCACCCGCCCGCAGCGAGCGCGTCGCCAAATACAATCAGCTGCTGCGCATCGAGGAGGCGCTCGGCGATGCCGCCCGCTACGCCGGCGATTTAGCTTTCCCGCGATTCGCGCTGGATCCGAAACAGGTCGAAATAGCTTGACGCCCAAGCCCGATCCGAAGCGCCGCTCCCCGGCATCACGCCCGGGCAAAGCCGGCGATCCGGCTCGGCGCCGTCGCTCCACCAAGACCGTGCGTGAGCACGTCGTCGAACCCATCAAGCGGCAGCTCGCCGAATCCGTCGAGCAGCGGTCGGACCAGCGGTTGGGATTCACCGCGCGGCGGGCCGCGGTGCTCGCCGCGGTGATCTGCGTGTTGACCCTGACCATCGCGGGCCCGGTACGCACCTACTTCGCGCAGCGCACCGAGATGAATCAGTTGGCCGCGAGCGAAGCCGCGCTGCGGCGCCAGATCGCCGATCTCGAGCAGAAGAAGGTCAAGCTCGGTGACCCCGCCTATATCGCGGCGCAGGCCCGCGAGCGCCTCGGCTTCGTGAAGCCCGGAGACATCCCGTTCCAAGTCCAGCTGCCGCCGTCGGCGGCGACGCCGCAGCCCGGATCCGATACGGCCAAACCCGCCAGCGGCGCCCCGTGGTACACGGCGCTGTGGCACACGATCGCCGATGCGCCGCATCTGCCACCGTCCAACACCCCGCCCACCCCCACGGCGCCCGGTGGTTGATCGTGCGGACCTGGAAGCGGTGGCGCGCCAGCTAGGCCGCGAGCCGCGCGGGGTCCTGGAGATCGCTTATCGCTGCCCCAACGGCGAACCCGGCGTGGTTAAGACGAAGCCGAAACTTCCTGACGGCACACCGTTTCCGACGTTGTACTACCTCACGCACCCGGTGCTCACCGCCGCCGCGAGCAGGCTGGAGACGACAGGACTGATGCACGAGATGACCGAGCGGTTGAGGCGCGAGCCGGAGTTGGCGGCGGCGTATCGGCGCGCGCACGAGTCGTATCTGGCCGAGCGTGACGCGATCGAGCCGCTGGGGACGGACTTTTCCGCCGGCGGCATGCCGGACCGGGTCAAGTGCCTGCACGTGCTGATCGCGCATTCGCTGGCCAAGGGCCCGGGGGTGAATCCGCTCGGTGATGAGGCGCTGGCACTGCTGGCCGGCGAGCCGGCGATGGCCCCCGTGTTGGTGGCGGGAAAGTGGTGAGCCGGCTCGCCGCTATCGACTGCGGTACCAACTCGATTCGGTTGCTGATCGCCGATGTCGGTGGCGGCCGCCTGCGCGATGTGCATCGCGAGACTCGGATCGTGCGGCTGGGTCAGGGCGTGGACGCGACGGGCGAGTTCGCACCGGAAGCTATTGCCCGGACCCGGTCCGCGTTAACCGATTACGCTGCGTTGCTGAAAGCGCACGGCGTCGAGCGGGTGCGGATGGTGGCGACGTCGGCGGCGCGCGATGTGGCCAATCGCGATGTGTTTTTTGCGATGACGGCCGACGTGCTGGGCCCGGTGCTCCCGGGCGCCGTTGCGGAGGTGATCACCGGCGCCGACGAGGCCGAGCTGTCCTTCCGCGGTGCCGTCGGTGAATTGGACCGCGCGCGAGGGCCTTTTGTCGTCGTGGACCTGGGTGGGGGTTCGACCGAAATCGTGGTCGGCGGGGACGAAGTGGTCGCCAGCTATTCGGCCGACATCGGTTGTGTCCGGCTGACGGAACGCTGCCTGCACTCCGACCCGCCCACACCGGAGGAGGTGGCGGCGGCCCGCCTGGTGGTGCGCGAGCGGCTCGACGTCGCGCTGCGCGCGGTTCCCGTCGAAGGCGCCCGGACGTGGGTGGGGTTGGCCGGCACGATGACCACGCTGTCCGCGCTGGCCCACAACATGACGACGTATGACTCTGCGGCCATTCATCTTTCGCGTGTCGCCGGCCATGATCTGCAAGGGGTTTGCGATCGGCTGATCGGCATGACGCGAGCGCAGCGCGCGGCGCTGCCGCCGATGCACGAGGGCCGCGCCGACGTGATCGGTGGCGGCGCGATCGTGGTCGAGGAACTGGCGCGCGAGCTGCGCACCCGGGCGGGTATCGATGAGCTGACCGTCAGCGAACACGACATTCTGGACGGCATCGTGCTGTCGATCGCCGGCTGAGTCACATCCGCCACACTGCTAACCGCGCGGAGGCGACACGCGTTCTGCCCCCTTATAGCGACAACTCCGTCGATGTCGTATCCGGCGTAGTTGCGGGCGGGCAGCCAAATTGTCGCTGTGAGGTGGGCAAAAAGCCAGCCAGCTTCCGGAGAGGCGCATGTCGCGGATGCGACTCACGCCTCGAAGCGATAGCCCATGCCCGACTCGGTCAACAGGTGTTTGGGATGCGACGGGTCATCCTCGAGCTTGCGTCGCAGCTGCGCCAAATAAACACGCAGGTAATGGGTTTCGGTGGCGTATGCCGGCCCCCAAACCTCCTTGAGCAGTTCCTCGCGCCCGATCAACTTGCCGCGGTTGCGGACCAGCACCTCGAGCATGCCCCATTCGGTCGGGGTCAGATGCACTTCGACGCCGTCTTTGGTGACCTTCTTGGCGGCCAGGTCGACGGTGAACGCGTCGGTTTCCACGACGGGCTCGTCCGTGTCGGACGCCGCCGCGTTGCGGCGGACCGCGGCACGCAGCCGGGCCAGGAACTCGTCCATCCCAAAGGGTTTCGTGACATAGTCGTCGGCGCCGGCGTCCAGCGCCTCGACCTTGTCCGACGAATCCGTGCGCGCTGACAAGACGATCACCGGCGCCGTGAGCCAGCCGCGCAGGCCACCCAGCACCTCGATGCCGGAGATGTCGGGCAGGCCCAGGTCGAGGATCACCACGTCCGGCTTGTGCTCGGCTGCCGCGCGCAGCGCACCGGCACCGGTCGACGCGGTGATGACCTCGTAGCCTCGCACGGACAAGTTGATCCGCAGCGCCCGCAGGATGTGCGGTTCGTCGTCGATCACCAACACCCGGGTCATCGTGGGCCGATCTGCTGCGGGGCGGCGAGTTCCACCACGACGGTCAGGCCGCCGCCGGGGGTATCGCTTGCCGCGATGGTGCCGCCCATGGCCTCGACGAAGCCGCGCGCCACCGACATACCCAAACCGACGCCGGTGGTGTTGTCGTGGTCGCCGAGGCGTTGGAACGCTTCGAAGATCTGATCCTCGGTTCCTTGCGGGATTCCGGGCCCCTCGTCGATGACGTTGATCAGGACGCGATCGCCCACCTGTCCGGCGTTGACCCTGACGATGCTGTTGGGCGCGTAGCGCAGCGCGTTGTCGATCAGGTTGGCAAGCACCCGTTCCAACAACCCGGCGTCGGCCATCAGCACGGCGTCGCCGACGTCGACCTTGACCCGATCGATGGCGGGTCGGTAAAAGCCGGTGGCGCCCTTGCCAATGCTGACCAGCGCGCGTTGCACCGTCTCCTCGAGATACACCCGGTGCAGGTCCGGTCGAACCACGCCGGCGGCCAGCCGCGAGGAGTCGAGCAGGTTGCCGACCAATGCGGTCAGCTGGTCGACGGACTCCTCGATGGTGGCCAGCAATTCGGCGGTGTCCTCGGCCGAGAACGCGACATCCTCGGCGCGCAGGCTGGATACGGCAACCTTGGCGGCGGCCAGCGGCGTGCGCAGATCGTGGCTGACCGCCGAGAGCAGGGAGCGGCGCAGCTCGTCGGCCCGCACGATCGCCTCGGTCCGGCTGGCTTCCTCGGCCAGTTCGCGCTGCCTGATCAGGCCCGCGGCTTGTTTGGCCACCGCGGTGAGCACCCGGCGGTCGCGCGTCGAGAGCTTCCTGCCGGCCAGCAGCATCCAGAACTCGTCGTCGCCGACCTCTATCGCGGTGTCAGCGGAATCCACGCTCACACAAGGATCTTTGCCCACGCAGGCGACCACGTAGCTCTTCTTTCCGCTGGCACGGTCCTCGTCGCCGGGCTCCCGAAGCATGCTGACCGCGCGCTGCGAGTATGTCTCGCGCACGCGTTCGAGCAGCGACTCGAGGTCCGCACCGCGCAGCACCGATCCCGCGAACAGCGTCAGCAGCTCGGCCTCCTGGGACGCGCGCCGCGCCTCTCGCGCACGATTGGCCGCAAAGTTCACCAGGACCGCGACGGCGACCGCGATCAGCAGCAGGACCAACTCGGTGATGGCGTTGTTGGGTTCGGCGATGGTGAAGCTGTGCCGCGGAGCTATCAGGTAGTAGTTCAGCAGCAACCCGGAGAGCACCGCCGAAAGCGCCGCTGGGGCAACACCTCCCAGTAGGCCCACCAACAGCACTCCGACGAAGAACAACGCGCTCTCGCCGCCGGTGTCCAGATAAGGGTCCAGCGTGGTCACCGTGACCGCGCAGATGGCCGACGGGACGATGAACGCCGCGAGCCAGGACGCGACGCGTCGCTCGTGGGGCGCGAGCGACCCAATGTGCAAGCCACGCTTGGATTCCTCGTGCGTGACCATGTGCACGTCGATCTTTCCGGAACGCTCGACGATCGTCTGGCCGATGCCCTCCTCGAAGATGCGCGCCCACCGGGGTCGGCGGGAGGTGCCGATCACCAGCTGGGTGGCGTTGTTCTCGCGGGCGAAATCCAGTAGGGCAGTGGGCACGTCGTCACCGACCACGGTGTGCAGGGAAGCGTCCAGGCTGTTCGCCAGCTCGCGAATCTTGCCCATCTTGCGGTCGGACACGCCGGCCAGCCCGTCGCCACGTATGACGTGCACCACCATCAGCTCTGCGCTCGATTTCGACGCGATCCGGGATGCCCGCCGCACCAACGTCTCCGATTCCGGACCCCCGGTGACCGCCACGACAACCCGTTCGCGCGCCTCCCACAGGTCGGTGATCTTGTTCTCGGCGCGGTACTTCGCCAGCGCGGTGTCCACCTGGTCGGCCAGCCACAGGAGCGCCAATTCGCGTAGGGCCGTGAGGTTTCCGCGTCGGAAGTAGTTCGACAGGGCCGCATCGATCCGGGCCGGAGCATAGACGTTGCCATGAGATAGCCTGCGCCGCAGCGCCTCCGGTGTGATGTCGATGAGTTCGACCTGCGAGGCCTCCCGCACGATGGAGTCCGGGATGGTTTCTTGCTGTTGGATGCCCGTGATCTGGGCGACGACGTCGTTGAGGCTCTCCAGGTGCTGGATGTTGACCGTGGAGATCACGGTGATACCGGCATCGAGCAGTTCCTCGACGTCCTGCCAGCGCTTGTGATTCTTGCTTCCCGGCGTGTTGGTGTGGGCGAGTTCGTCGACGAGGACTACTTGCGGATGCCGCGCGAGCACGGCGGGCACGTCGAGTTCGGGGAACCTGCCGCCCCGATATTCGACATAGTGCGGCGGGATGACCTCGATGCCCTCAATCAGCTCAGCGGTTTTCGCCCGACCATGGGTCTCCACGACGGCCGCCACCAGGTCGGTGCCGCGCTCCAAGCGCCGATGCGCCTCTCCCAGCATCGCGTACGTTTTGCCGACACCCGGGGCCGCACCGAGGTAGATGCGTAGCTCCCCACGCTTGGCAGGTTGGCCCGGGAGGCCGACGTCGCTCACGTCAACCATCATCCCCCCATGCCGCTAACCGGTGACCGGATACTTGTGATCGAGTTGCAGATTGAGTTCCAGCACGTTCACGCACGGCTCACCGAAGAAGCCAAGGGTGCGGCCGTTGCGGTACTGCGCGAGGACCTCACGTATCTGCTCCGGGGACACATGCCGGGCCTTGGCCACGCGGGCGACCTGGATGTCCGCGTACGCCGGTGAGATGTTCGGGTCCAGGCCGCTGCCGCTGGCGGTGACGGCGTCCGCCGGAACCCGCGGATCCGCCGGTGCGGTCCCGCGAATGGGCACGACCTGGCCGATCGAGTAGTCCTCGCCGGACTTCGCGCACTCGACCCGAACGCCTTCGTAGAAGTCCAGGAAAGGCCGGGGCGTCGTGCCGCACGGCTCGTTGACGCTGACGACTCTGGTGGGATGAGTGACATACCCGCGCGAATCGCGGGGGCCGATCACCGACAGGACGGCCCCGACGCCGCCGCCGGTGCAGAACGGACGTGATCCGTCGACGCCTTCGAGTTGGCCGATCGATGCGCTGCGGGAACACACCTGCGTCAGCAGGCTGGGCTTGGGCGGATCGCCCGGGACGTCGATCACGCTTTCGGGACCCAGGTTGCTGCCGCCGCTCGACGTCGGGTCATACCCGTTGCTGCCCGCGGCCGATGGCCGGCTCTGAAAGTACTGCGGCAACGGGTTGCCGGACGAGTCGGTGAACGACTGGCCAATCAGCTTGCTGCCGACCGGTTTGCCGCCCGCGGTGATGATCGAGCCCTGCGCCTTGTCGTGCAGCCCGGGAATCGAAGCGACCAACCAAATCAGTAGCGGATAGCCGAAACCGAGCAGCACGGTAAACACGAGCAGCGCGCGCAGCGCGGCCCAATGTTGCCGAATCACATTCCCAAACTTCATCTCAGGCCATCCCGGGAAGCAGTTGAACCAGCAAGTCGATGAGCTTGATTCCGACGAACGGGGCGACGATGCCACCCAGGCCGTAGATGTAGAGATTGCGGCTCAGCAGTTTGGCCGCACGGCTGGGCGTGTAGCGAACGCCACGCAGCGCCAGCGGAATCAGGGCGACGATGACGATCGCGTTGAAGATCACCGCGGACAGGATCGCCGATTGCGGACTGTGCAAGCGCATCACGTTAAGCAGGTCCAGGCCCGGAAAGATCGCCACGAACAGCGCCGGGATGATCGCGAAATACTTGGCGATGTCGTTGGCGATGGAGAACGTGGTCAACGCCCCGCGGGTGATCAACAGCTGCTTACCGATTTCCACGATCTCGATGAGCTTCGTGGGGTCGGAGTCCAGGTCCACCATGTTGCCGGCCTCTTTGGCCGCCGACGTGCCGGTGTTCATCGCCACCCCGACGTCGGCCTGGGCAAGGGCGGGGGCATCGTTGGTACCGTCACCGGTCATCGCGACCAGGCGCCCGCCCTGCTGCTCACGCTTGATGAGCATCATCTTGTCTTCCGGCGTGGCCTCGGCGAGGAAGTCGTCGACCCCGGCCTCATCGGCGATCGCCTTGGCGGTCAACGGATTATCGCCGGTGATCATCACAGTGCGGATGCCCATCAGCCGCATCGCGTCGAACCGGTCGCGCATGCCCTGCTTCACCACATCTTTGAGGTGGATGACCCCCAGCACTTCCGCTTGTCCGTCGGCCAGCCGTCCGACAACGAGCGGGGTTCCGCCGGCCGCGGAGATACCGTCGACGATCTCGCCCAGTTCGGCGGGTACCGTGCCCCCGTGACCGCGGATCCACTCGGCCACCGAGCTGGCCGCACCCTTGCGTAGCTGGCGCCCGTCGAGGTCCACGCCCGACATCCGGGTAGTCGCACTGAATTCCACCCACGCGGCGTTGGACAGCTCGCCGGGGGTCCGCGCGCGCAGCCCGTACGCCTCTTTTGCGTAGACGACGACGGAACGACCCTCGGGAGTTTCGTCGGCGAGGCTGGATAGCTGCGCGGCGTCGGCCAGATCCTGGTTCGTCACCCCGGACACCGGAATGAATTCCGACGCTTGACGATTCCCGAGCGTGATGGTTCCGGTCTTGTCCAGGAGCAGGGTGTTGACGTCGCCGGCCGCCTCGACCGCGCGACCGGACATGGCCAGCACGTTGCGCTGTACCAACCGGTCCATGCCCGCGATGCCGATCGCCGACAACAGCGCGCCGATGGTGGTGGGAATCAGGCACACCAGAAGTGCGACCAGGACGATGCCGCTGATCCCGTCCGCGCTCAGCGCCGGGGTGGCCGGAACACCGGGATTGTTGACCTTGGAGTAGATCGCGAGCGGCTGAAGCGTGGCCACCGCGAACACGAAGATGATGGTCAGCGCCGCCAGCAGAATGTTGAGCGCGATCTCGTTGGGCGTCTTCTGCCGATTCGCACCCTCGACGAGTGCGATCATCCGGTCGACAAAGCTCTCCCCGGGCTTCTGGGTGATCTTGACCACGATCCGGTCGGAGAGCACGGTGGTCCCGCCGGTTACCGCCGAGCGATCTCCGCCGGATTCCCGGATGACGGGTGCCGACTCGCCGGTAATGGCCGATTCGTCAACCGAGGCAATGCCTTCCACGACATCGCCGTCGCCGGGAATGACCTCTCCCGCAGTGACCACCACGATGTCGCCCTGCTGCAGTAGTGGCGCCGCCACTTCTTCGGGAGTGCCGCCGGAGCTGCCCGGCGTCCAGTCGTTGAGCCGATGCGCGATGGTGTCGGCTTTCGACTTGCGGAGCGTGTCGGCCTGCGCCTTGCCACGCCCTTCGGCGACCGCTTCGGCCAAGTTGGCGAAAATTACTGTCAGCCATAGCCAGAACACGGTGAGCCAGCTGAACCAGCTGCCGTCGCCGATCGCGAGCACCGTCGACCATGCGGCGCCGATTTCCACGATGAACATCACCGGGTTGCGCCACAGGGTGCGCGGATCGAGCTTGGCGAGCGCGTCGGGCAGCGACTTCATCAGCAATCCGGGGTCGAGCAACCCGCCCTGCAACTTATCGCCGGGTGCCTTGGCGCTCCGCCGGAGTTTGGGGGATGGGATTGTGGCGGTCACGTCAGTGAATCCCTTCGGCGAGCGGCCCGAGCGCCAGTGCGGGCAGGAAGGTGAGGGCAACCAGAATGACGGTCACACCCACTACCAAGCCCACGAACTGAGGCTTGTGGGTGGGCAGCGTGCCGCTCGACTCGGGGGTCACGCCCTGACGGGCGAGTGAACCGGCCAGCGCGAGAACCAGCATCATCGGCAGGAAGCGGCCGAACACCATCGCCAGGCCCAACGCGGTGTTCCACCAGACCGTATTGGCCGAGAGTCCGGCGAAAGCCGAACCGTTGTTGTTGGCCGCCGAAGTGAATGCGTAGAGGACCTCGGAGAGGCCGTGCGGGCCGGTGTTGGTCATGGCGGCGCGCTCACCCGGTAGCGCCATCGCGATGGCGGTGCCGAGCAGCACGATCAGCGGGGTGATCAGGAAATAGCCTGCGGCCAGCTTCATTTCGTGCGGGTTGATCTTTTTGCCGAGGTATTCCGGTGTGCGGCCGACCATCAAGCCGGCGACGAACACGGTGATGACGGCGAGGATCAGGATGCCGTACAGGCCGGAGCCGACGCCGCCCGGCGCGACCTCGCCGAGCTGCATGTTGAACATCGTCATCATGCCGCCCAGGGAACTGTAGGAGTCGTGCACCGAATCGACGGCACCGGTCGACGTCAGGGTGGTGGCGTCGGCGAAGATCGCGGAATCGGCGACCCCGAAGCGTTGTTCGACGCCTTCGGTCGAGGCACCCGCCGCGGTGGGGACGGTGCCGTGGTGCTGCAACTGGAACAGCATCATGAACGTGACGCTGAGAACGGCCAGGACGCCGACGACCGCCGCAATCGCGTAGCCCTGTTTCTTGCTGTTCACCATGCGGCCGAAGGTTCGCGGCAGCGAGAAGCTGATCACCAGTAGCAGGAAGATCTCCACCCAGTTCGTCCAGCCGGTCGGGTTTTCGAACGGGTGTGCGGAGTTGGCGTTGTAGAACCCGCCGCCGTTGGTGCCCAACAGCTTGATCGCCTCCTGGCTGGCGACCGGCCCGCCTGGGATGGTCTGGTGGACACCGGACAGCGTGGTGACGACCTGGTCGTTGAGATGGAAGTTCTGCACGACGCCGCCGGCGATTAGCACGATGGCTCCGAGGATGGAGATCGGCAGCAGGATGCGCAGCGTGCCGCGGGTCAAGTCCACCCAGAAGTTGCCGAGTTCGTGGGTGCGGTGGCGCGCGAAACCACGGACGAGCGCGACCGCGACGGCCATGCCGACCGCGGCGGAGACAAAGTTCTGCACCGCCAGACCGGCCATCTGCACCAGGTGCCCCATGGTGGATTCGCCGGAGTAGGCCTGCCAGTTGGTGTTTGTGACGAAGCTGACGGCGGTGTTCCAGGCTAGCGCCGGTGTCATCTTCGTCGCGGGGTCGTGTAAATGCAGCGGCAGCTTGCCCTGGACGAGTTGCAAGACGAACAGAAATACGACGCTGACCGCCGAAAATGCAAGCACGCTACGGGCATACGCGACCCAGCCCTGTTCGGCGTCCGGATTGGCCCCGATCAGGCGATAGATGAATTTCTCTGTGCGCGAATGCTTTCGGGAGCTGTAGACCCGAAACATGTAGTCGCCCAGCGGGATATGGACCACCGCCAGCGCGAGGACGAGTAACCCGAGGAAGATCAGCCCCGCCGCGGTCCCGCTCACTAGAACCGCTCCGGAAAGACCAGGGCCGCGCCCAGCAGCAGGGCGATGAGCACGGCCAGTATCAGGCCTATGGCGTTAGCGCTGCTCACGAGCCCAACTTCAGCGTCCAGCCGAGCGCGGCGAACACCGCTACGGTCAGCGCGAGGTACACCAAGACGCCCATCTTGTCTCCGTTCTGCGCCGGTCGTGCGCACACTTAACGACCTCATCGAGTCCGCGACAGCGTAGTCCTCGGAGGCAAAGGTCAGGTTGAAATTAACCGGACCGGATGGCGTCGGGCCGTTGGTTGACACTTTCCTAACGGCGCCACGGTGCGCCTTTACGGTTTCTTTACGCCCGGGCGCAGCAGACTAGGCGCTATCCGAGAGCGGGCCCTCGATCATGGGCAGCCGCACCCGAAACACCGTTCGGCCGCTGCCGGATTCGGCGGTGACCGAGCCGCGGTGCGCCTTGACGATCGAACTCACGATGGCCAGCCCCAGCCCAATGCCCGAACCGTCGGACCTCGTCGTGTCCGCCCGGACGAATCGCTCGAATAAGCGCGGCAGCAGCTCAGCGTCGATGCCGGGCCCGTCGTCGGCGACCGTGAGCTCCGCATAGGCCCCCTCGGCGCCGCTGCGCCGGCACGTGATCCCGGTGGTCACCGTGACGCCCGGCGGCGTGTGCACCCGGGCGTTGCTGAGCAGATTGCTGACCAGCTGGTGCAGCCGGTCCTGGTCTCCCCGGACCCATACCGGCTCGTCGGGCAGGTCCTTGACCCACTGGTGTGTCGGCGCCGCGACCGCCGCGTCGTTCACCGCGTTGACGACGAGGTCGGCCAGGTCGACGTCGTCGCTCTGGAGGTCTTGACCCTCGCCCAAGCGGGAGAGCAGCAGCAGCTCATCGACAAGCAACGTCATGCGTCTTGCCTCCGATTCGATGCGGGCCAGCGCGTATTCGGTGGTCGGTGGCAGTGCCGAACTGTCCTGGCGGGTCAATTCGGCATAACCCTGAATAGCGGCCAGCGGGGTCCGTAGCTCGTGGCTGGCGTCGGTGATGAATTGTCGGGTGCGCAGATCGGAGTCGACGCGATGCGCGAGCGCGCTATCCACGTTGTCCAGCAACCGATTCAGCGTGTGCCCGACGATCCCGACCTCGTTGTCCGGGTCGGTGTCCTCCGGCCGAACCCGGACGCTGATCCGGTGGTCGTCGTCGGTGAGCGGCATCGCGGCGACTTCCGCGGCGGTCGCCGCGACCCGGCGCAGCGGGCGAAGGGTGTAGCCGACAACCCACACCGTGAGTCCCGCGGTGATGAGCAGGGCGGCCGCGACAAGGGCCGTGGTGGTGATGTTTTTGCGTGCGATGATTCGGTCGGCGAGGTTCAGCGACACCCCGACGACCAGGACGTCGGATCCGTCGATGAGGCAGTCGACCCGGTAGGACCCCAGGCTGCCGAGCTTTTCGGTATGTGGCGGACCGTCGTGCCACTGTTGTCCTTCGATTGCGCGGACGACGTCGGCCGGCGCGGGTCGGGGTTCGTCTTCGGAGAAGACCGCCGAGCCGATCACCACGCCGTCGCGCACCACGGCGATGAGGTTTCCCGGGGTTTGCCCGGTGAACTCAAGCAACGCCTCCGATACCGGGGCGTTGGCTCGGTGTCCCGACGCATGGTCGCCGCTGCGGTATCTGCTGTAGGAGTGGTTGAACGCGTGCAGCGATTTGGCTACTTCGGCGTCGTTCATGGTGGTGACATAGCCGCGCAGGCTCAGCACCGAGACCACCCCGACCGCCACCAAAACCACTGTGACGACTGCCAATACGCCGACCAGCAATTGGCGTCGCAAGGAGCGGGGAAACCACCGCGGGGTGTCGCGCTCGGCGGTCATTCCGGTGGCCGCAGCATGTATCCGACACCTCGGACGGTGTGGATCATCGGCTCCCTGCCCGAGTCGATCTTCTTTCTCAGATAAGAGATGTACAGATCGACGATGCTGGTGCGCCCGGCGAAATCGTAGTTCCAGACGCGGTCCAGGATCTCGGTGCGGCTCAGCGCGCGGCGTGGATTACGCATGAGGAAGCGAAGCAATTCGAACTCGGTCGACGAAAGTGAGATCGGCGTCCCGTCGCGGCTGACTTCGCGGCTGGCGCTGTCGATTCGAAGATCGCCGACTTTGAGCGCTTCGGGCGTCGGTGGGGTCAGCTGGCTGGAGCGGCGCAGCAAGCCGCGGAGCCGCGCGACGAGCTCCTCGAGGCTGAACGGTTTGGTCATGTAGTCGTCCGCGCCCGCGGTGAGCCCGGTGACCCGATCCATGACCGAATCGCGGGCGGTGAGGAACAGCGTGGGCGTGTAGGCGTCGGATTCGCGGATCCGCTGCAGAATTCGCAAGCCGTCGACGTCCGGAAGCATGATGTCGAGGACCAGCACGTCGGGGTTGACTCGTTCGAACTTCGCGATGGCTTCGCGCCCGTTGTGGGCGATTTCGACGACCCAGCCCTCGTAGTGCAGCGCCATCTTGACCAGGTTGGTCAACGCGGGCTCATCGTCCACCAGCAAAACTCGGATGGGGGATCCATCGGCGCGATAAATCCTGGGCAGCTGTCCCAGCATGGCCTGGCGCGGCCGCTGGCTGCCCGCGTATCCCGACGTTGTGGTCATGTTCCCATATTCTCCCAATACTCATATCCGATTGTCACGGAGTTCATAGAGTTCTCAAATCCAAGCGTCCGGGACGACGGACTGCCGGAGCCCGGGCATTTGTGAGTTTTGTATGAGTCGTATCAGCCAAGTTGAGAGGAATGTTTTCCTCAAAAATACTGGAAGGCAGCGCTGTTCGTGTGATGGAACTCGTCAACCACAAGAGGTAGGCCTTCAAATCAGCAGCGCTGGAACGGATTTCATTGAGTACCAAATGCCGCAGTTCAGCGGTCGCCGTCACTCCCCAACGGGAGCGCACGACGGCAGAGGACGACGGTGTCCTGTCTTTCGCAAATTCGAAGTTACTTCAAGTTACGAATTGTGTGAGTTTCCAGTGATTTTCGCACTGCGGTCGGTTTATGCACGATTACGGCCGTCAGTGGCGGCGGCTGGTGGGTTACAGCCTCCGCCTCTGCCAGCGATGCGACGGTCGCTGGGCTTCGAGACAACTCCCTTCCCCCGGTCAGCCGGATGGCGACGATGCCTGCCGATGTAGCCGGGACAGCAAACTCGTCGAGAGATAGGGCAGCGCGATGGATTTTGGAGCATTGCCACCGGAGGTCAACTCCGGGCGGATGTACATCGGGCCGGGGCCGACGACCCTGCTGACCGCGTCCGCCGGATGGCAAGCGCTGGCGGCCGGACTCCATGCCGCCGCCAGCCGCTACCAATCGGTGATCACCGGTCTGACCGACGAATCGTGGACGGGCCCGTCGTCCATGTCGATGGTGGCTGCCGTCGCGCCGTTCCTGGCGTGGATGACGGCCATCGCCGCCCAGTGTGAGGAGGCGGCCGGCCATGCCACCGCCGCGGCGGCCGCCTACGAAACGGCCTTCGCCCTGACGGTCCCGCCGCCGACGATCGTGGCCAACCGTGCTCAGCTGATGACGTTGGTCGCGACCAACCTCCTCGGGCAGAACACGCCGGCGATCATGGCCACCGAGGCGGCCTACAGCGAGATGTGGGCCCAGGACGCTACCGCGATGTACAACTACGCCGCCAATTCCGCTTCCGCTTCTGCCTTCACGACCTTCACGCCGCCGCCACAGACGACCAATCCGGGTGGGCCTGCCGACCAAGCGGGCGCGGTCGCCCAAGCGGCGGGCGCCGTCGCCCAAGCGGCGGGCGCGGTCGCCCAAGCGGCGGGTGCCAAGGCCCCGGCGACGTCGACACAGTTGATTTCCTCAGTGCCGCAAGCACTCCAGAGTCTGTCGACCCCCGGATCGTCGTCCGCCTTGGGGCTCTCGCCGACGGCAACGGGCGGCACCGCGGCTTCAGTGGGGTCATCGGGGCTGTCCGGCCCGCTCAGTGCCCCGTCGAGCAGTACCGATACGTCGGGCAAGACCGGCGCCGGGCTTGGTCTCGACGGGTATGGCCTGAGCCTGGATTTCGGGGGCTTGGGTTCGATTACCGGAACCGACGGGGGTGCCATGAGTGGTCTGGGAAGCCCAGGACATCTCGGGGGTGTGGAACCAAGAGCGTCGGCGAGCTTCGGTGATGCGACATCGCTGGGCACGTTGTCGGTGCCGCCGAGTTGGGCCGATGCGCTGGCGATTCCGGCACCGCAGCCCGTGCTCGATGCGAACGTCATGCCGGGTGGATGGGGCGCGATGCCGTCGCCGACAAGCGGCGCAGGCGTCTCCAAGTTGCCCTTGGGCGGGATGGTCGGGCGCGAGTCCGACGGCGCGATTCATCGAATCGGGTTCCGCTCCTCGCTGATTCGGCGTTCGCCGGTGGCAGGTTAGTCACGCACAAAAACCGGGGCCGCACACGGATCGGTGTGCGGCCCCGGTCTAAGGGTGCGTTTGTTAGGCCCAGCTGGACCCAACTGCGCTGTCGGTGCTGGCCATGTTGCTGCCGGCGGTCTGCACCTTCTGGCCGTGGGCGTTGGCCTGCTCGTAAATCAC
>NZ_MBET01000122.1:0-653 GCF_001954215.1 Mycobacterium sp. IS-2888 | reverse complement strand
CTTCGGCGTCCCATCCGGTCTCGACCAGACGCATAAACGCCTCGAGGGTGCTCGGCAACGGCGGCGCGTTATCCGATGCCCGTTGGTCGTTGTGGTGATCGTGTTTCCATTCGGCGATCAGCGCCTCACGATGCGACGCTAGCGCCGCGTCGAACTTCGCCGCCTCATCGTGGGCAAGGGTGATCCGATAGCAACTGGACTGCTCGGTGCTGGTCCTGGTGAACGCGCGCGCGGGCTCGCCGCGCGGTTCGGGTTCGGGCCGTGGTTCTAGCTTGACCGCGGTGCGCAGCTGAGTGACCGTGGCGACCCGCGCCAACTGCACGTAATGCTCATCGGATCCCGCCCCGCCCCGCGCTGCGATGACGCCCACCCGATCCAGCGACAGCCAGCCCTCCCGCATACCCTGGGCACACCGCGGGAACTCCGCCAGCCGGGCCGCGATGGTAGCGATCGTGTGCGCAGTGGCCGGCGAGCAGCCGGTCTTCCAGGCCACCAACGCCGGCACCGAGCGCGCCCCGGTGGCTCCCCACAGCCGGTCGCGATCAATCTCGGCCACAATCTCCACGATGCGCCCATCAATCGCATTGCGCTGACCGGACAACTCCGCCAACTCCTCAAAGAGCACCCCCAGGCGCTCAGCAGGACTCAACCCC
>NZ_MBET01000121.1:0-20016 GCF_001954215.1 Mycobacterium sp. IS-2888 | reverse complement strand
GGCGATGTCTTCGAGGCCTTCTTCGGTGGCGGCTTCAGTGGCGGGGCCACGTCACGCGGTCCCATCGGCCGGGTGCGCGGTGTGCGGATCCCTGGGCGCGGGACCGGGCGGGCGTGCAGCGGGGGTACTGGGCTGGCCGGGCTGCAGACGGTTGCGCAGGAATTCGTCGCGCTCGTTCATGGGCTCCTCGGGTGCGGCCGTCCCATCGCCGACCGCCGGGCTTGGGCTACTACCGGACCAGTATCAGCCCAGTATCGCCTCCGGTGCCGGCTCAGATATCTATTAATATCGTGCAAACTTAGCGCAGCATCGGTGCGGTCGGCAGCGGCGTCCTTCGCCACCGCCGCGGCGGGCTGCCGGGCAAACCCAGCAAAATTGCTGTCACCTCTTGTCGCGGGCGGCGGCGCGGCCGCGGCCGAGGTTTGTGGGCGGCGCCGAAGTGCATTCGAGCGGCTGGGCGGGGTCGCAGCAAACCGGCGCAGGCGGCCCGGGGGCGGCGGGCGGCCCGTCGCGGCGATACCGCAATGGCCCGATGACCCGGCGCCAAAACAGCATGTCGTTACCGTGTCGAGAGTCTCCTGCAGCGAATTTACGGTGGCGCTACCTCGCAGGTTAGACTTGGGGAAGTTGGCATGTCAGGCGGTTTTTGTCATATCGTTTTACGACTTGTCGAGACCGGGTACTCGCCACCGTTCAGCGCAGCACGGACGATTCCCTGACCGGAACATATCCGCCTGGGGACAGCCTATCGACAAGACCGAAGAAGGGGTTCAGCCCGCAACCTCCGGGTGCGGCCCCGCCGGAGCCGCAGACAGCGGCCGTGCAGGAAGTTCTGGTGAAGGGTCAGGTGCGTATGACGCCCAAGCGCGCAGGGTTGTATAACCCCGCGTTCGAGCACGATTCGTGCGGGGTTGCCATGGTCGTCGACATGCACGGCCGCCGCAGTCGCGACATCGTCGACAAGGCGATCACCGCGCTGCTCAACCTTGAACACCGCGGGGCCCAGGGCGCCGAGCCGCGCAGCGGTGACGGCGCGGGCATCCTGATCCAGGTCCCGGACGCATTCCTGCGCGAGGTGGTGGACTTCGAGCTGCCGCCCGCCGGCAGCTACGCGACCGGCATCGCGTTTTTGCCGCAATCGTCGCGGGACGCCGCCGCCGCCTGCGCCGCGGTCGAAAAGATCGCCGAAGCCGAGGGCCTGCAGGTGCTGGGCTGGCGAAACGTGCCGACCGACGACTCGTCGCTGGGCGCACTGTCCCGCGACGCGATGCCCACGTTCCGCCAGGTGTTCATGGCCGGGGCCTCCGACATGACGCTGGAGCGCCGCGCCTACGTGGTGCGCAAGCGCGCCGAGCACGAGCTCGGCACCAAGGGCCCGGGCCAGGACGGACCGGGCCGCGAAACGGTCTACTTCCCCAGCCTGTCGGGCCAGACGCTGGTCTACAAGGGAATGCTGACCACGCCGCAGCTCAAGGCGTTTTACCTTGACCTGCAAGATGATCGGCTGACCAGCGCGCTGGGCATCGTGCACTCGCGGTTCTCGACGAACACGTTCCCATCGTGGCCGCTGGCCCATCCGTTCCGCCGCATCGCCCACAACGGAGAGATCAACACCGTCAACGGCAACGAGAACTGGATGCGGGCCCGTGAGGCGCTGATGAAGACCGACATCTTCGGGTCGGAGGACGACCTGGAGAAGTTGTTCCCGATCTGCACGCCGGGCGCTTCCGACACCGCGCGCTTCGACGAGGCTCTCGAGCTGCTGCACCTGGGCGGCCGCAGCCTGGCCCACGCGGTGCTGATGATGATCCCCGAGGCCTGGGAACGCAACGAAGCGATGGACCCCGCACGGCGGGCGTTCTACCAGTACCACGCGTCGCTGATGGAGCCGTGGGACGGGCCGGCGTCGATGACATTCACCGACGGCACCGTCGTCGGTGCCGTGCTCGACCGCAACGGCTTGCGTCCGTCGCGGATCTGGGTGACCGACGACGGCCTGGTGGTCATGGCTTCCGAGGCCGGGGTGCTGGACCTGGATCCCTCAACGGTGGTCCGCCGGATGCGGCTGCAGCCGGGCCGCATGTTCCTGGTCGACACCACGCAGGGCCGCATCGTCTCGGACGAGGAGATCAAAGCCGAGCTGGCCGCCGAGCACCCCTACCAAGAGTGGCTCGACAAGGGACTCGTTCCGATCGACAAGTTGCCGGCGGGCGAATACGTGCGGATGCCCCACGAGCGACTTGTCAGGCGGCAGCAGACTTTTGGCTACACCTACGAAGAACTCAACCTGTTGGTGGCGCCGATGGTCCGTACCGGTGCCGAGCCGATCGGATCGATGGGCACTGACACTCCGGTCGCCGTGCTGTCGCAGCGTCCCCGGATGCTCTACGACTACTTCCATCAGCTCTTCGCTCAGGTGACCAACCCGCCGCTGGACGCCATCCGCGAAGAGGTGGTGACAAGCCTGCAGGGCACCACCGGCGGTGAGCGTGACCTGCTCACACCGACAGAGCACTCCTGTCACCAGATCTCGCTGTCGCAGCCGATTTTGCGAAATTTCGAATTGGCCAAGCTGGTCAACCTCAACCCCGAGGACAAGGTCAACGGTCGTCCACACGGCATGCGCTCCAAGGTGATTCGCTGTCGGTACCCCGTCGCCGAGGGCGGCGCCGGGCTGGCGGCCGCACTCGACGAGGTGCGGGCCCAGGCATCGGCGGCGATCGCCGATGGTGCGCGGGTCATCATCCTGTCCGACCGTGAGTCCGACGAGCAGCTGGCTCCCATCCCGTCGCTGCTCGCGGTGTCGGCGGTGCACCACCACCTGGTGCGCGACCGCACCCGCACCCACGTGGGCCTGGTGGTCGAATCCGGTGACGCCCGCGAGGTTCACCACATGGCGATGCTGATCGCGTTCGGCGCCGCCGCGATCAACCCGTATCTGGCGTTCGAGTCGATCGAAGACATGATCGATCGCGGCATGATCGACGGTTCCGGAAACGGCATGGACCGCCACACCGCGCTGAACAACTACGTCAAGGCCGCCGGCAAGGGTGTGCTGAAAGTGATGTCCAAGATGGGCATTTCGACGCTGGCGTCCTACACCGGCGCGCAGCTGTTCCAGGCGGTGGGCATCTCCGAGGACGTGCTCGACGAATACTTCACGGGGCTGAGCTGCCCGACCGGCGGCATCACCCTCGACGACATCGCGGCCGACGTCGCCACCCGGCACCGGCTGGCGTACCTGGATCGGCCCGACGAGCGCGCCCACCGCGAGCTCGAGGTCGGCGGCGAGTACCAGTGGCGCCGCGAGGGTGAGTACCACCTGTTTAACCCGGAGACGGTTTTCAAGCTGCAGCACGCGACCCGCACGGGCCAGTACAAGATCTTCAAGGACTACACGCGTCTGGTCGACGACCAGAGCGAGCGGATGGCGTCGCTGCGCGGGTTGCTCAAGTTCCGCGCGGGCGTGCGTCCGCCGGTTCCGCTCGACGAGGTGGAGCCCGCCAGTGAAATCGTGAAGCGCTTCGCGACGGGGGCGATGAGCTACGGATCGATCTCCGCCGAGGCGCACGAGACACTCGCCATCGCGATGAACCGCCTGGGCGGGCGATCCAACTGCGGCGAAGGCGGCGAGGACGTCAAGCGTTTCGAGCGCGACCCCAACGGTGATTGGCGTCGCAGCGCGGTCAAGCAGGTCGCATCGGCCCGATTCGGCGTCACCTCGCACTATCTGACCAACTGCACCGACATCCAGATCAAGATGGCGCAGGGAGCCAAACCCGGTGAGGGAGGCCAACTTCCGGGACACAAGGTGTACCCATGGGTGGCCGAGGTCCGGCATTCCACCCCGGGTGTCGGCCTGATCTCACCGCCGCCGCACCACGACATCTACTCCATCGAGGACTTGGCGCAGCTGATCCACGACCTCAAGAACGCCAACCCGTCCGCGCGGGTGCACGTGAAACTGGTTTCCGAGAATGGCGTGGGCACGGTCGCCGCGGGGGTTTCCAAGGCGCACGCGGACGTGGTGCTGATCTCCGGCCACGACGGTGGCACCGGCGCGACTCCACTGACGTCGATGAAGCACGCGGGGGCGCCCTGGGAGTTGGGGCTGGCCGAGACGCAGCAGACGTTGCTGCTCAACGGTTTGCGCGACCGGATCGTGGTTCAGGTGGACGGCCAGCTCAAGACGGGCCGCGACGTGATGATCGCCGCGCTGCTCGGCGCCGAGGAGTTCGGCTTCTCCACGGCCCCGCTGGTGGTCTCCGGCTGCATCATGATGCGGGTATGCCACCTGGACACCTGCCCGGTCGGGGTGGCCACCCAGAACCCCGTGCTGCGGGAGCGCTTCAACGGCAAGCCCGAGTTCGTCGAGAACTTCTTCATGTTCATCGCGGAGGAAGTCCGGGAGTACATGGCGCAGTTGGGCTTCCGCACCTTCAACGAGGCCGTCGGGCAAGTGGGATCGCTCGACACCACGCTGGCGCGGGCGCACTGGAAGGCGCACCGGCTGGACCTGACGCCGGTGCTGCACGAGCCGGAATCGGCATTCATGAACCAGGACCTGTACTGCAGCTCGCGCCAGGATCACGGCCTGGACAAGGCGCTCGATCAGCAGTTGATCGTGATGAGCCGCGAGGCACTGGATTCCGGCAAGCCGGTGCGGTTCTCCACCACCATCGGCAACGTCAACCGCACGGTAGGAACCATGCTCGGCCACGAGTTGACGAAAGCCTATGGCGGGCAAGGCTTGCCGGACGGCACCATCGACATCACCTTCGACGGATCCGCGGGCAACAGCTTCGGCGCCTTCGTACCCCGCGGAATTACGCTGCGCGTCTACGGCGACGCCAACGACTACGTCGGCAAGGGACTGTCCGGCGGGCGCATCGTGGTCCGGCCGTCCGACAATGCGCCGCAGGACTACGTCGCCGAGGAAAACATCATCGGCGGCAACGTGATTCTGTTCGGCGCAACCAGCGGGGAACTCTATTTGCGCGGCGTGGTCGGCGAACGGTTCGCGGTCCGCAACTCCGGCGCCCACGCGGTGGTCGAAGGCGTCGGCGATCACGGTTGCGAGTACATGACTGGAGGCAAGGTGGTCATTCTGGGCCGCACCGGCCGTAACTTCGCGGCCGGCATGTCCGGCGGCGTCGCGTACGTCTACGACCCGGACGGCGAATTCCCGGAGAACCTCAACGCCGAGATGGTTGAGCTCGACAGCCTCGACGAGGACGACGTCGAGTACCTGCACGGTGCGATTCAGGCGCACGTCGACGCCACCGATTCCGCGGTGGGGCAGCGGATCCTGGCCGACTGGCCCGGGCAGCGGCGGCATTTCGCCAAGGTGATGCCGCGGGACTACAAGCGGGTCCTGCAGGCGATCGCCGAGGCCGAGCGTGACGGCGTCGACGTCGACAAGGCGATCATGGCGGCCGCGCATGGCTGATCCGAGCGGCTTCCTGAAATTCACACATCGGGAATTGCCGAAGCGCCGGCCTGTCCCGTTGCGGTTGAAGGACTGGGACGAGGTCTACGAAGATTTCGACGAGGGCACCCTGCGCGAGCAGGCGACCCGGTGCATGGACTGCGGTATTCCTTTCTGCCACAACGGTTGTCCGCTGGGCAACCTCATCCCGGAATGGAACGACCTGGTGCGCCGGGGCCGCTGGCGCGACGCGATCGAAAGGCTGCACGCCACCAACAACTTTCCCGACTTCACCGGCCGGCTGTGCCCCGCACCGTGCGAACCGGCGTGTGTGCTCGGCATCAACCAGGATCCGGTGACGATCAAGCAGATCGAGCTGGAGATCATCGATCGGGCCTTCGAGGAAGGCTTCGTGGTGCCGCTGCCCCCGGACAAGAAGACGGGCAAACGGGTCGCCGTGGTGGGATCGGGCCCGGCGGGGCTGGCCGCCGCCCAGCAGCTGACGCGAGCCGGTCACGATGTGACGGTCTTCGAGCGCGACGACCGCATCGGTGGGCTGCTGCGCTATGGCATCCCCGAATTCAAGATGGAAAAGCGCGTCCTGGACCGTCGACTGGACCAGATGCGCGCCGAGGGAACCGAATTCAAGGCCGGCGTCAATGTCGGTGTGGACATCACCGCCGAGCAGCTGCTGGCCGATTTCGATGCGGTCGTGCTGGCCGGCGGCGCCACCGCCTGGCGCGATCTGCCCATTCCGGGCCGCGAATTGGACGGCATCCATCAGGCGATGGAGTTCCTGCCGTGGGCCAACCGCGTGCAAGAGGGTGACGACGTCCTCGGGGCGGACGGTGAGCCACCGATCACCGCCAAGGGCAAGAAGGTCATCATCATCGGCGGCGGTGACACCGGGGCCGACTGCCTGGGCACCGTGCACCGACAGGGCGCGGTCGCCGTGCACCAGTTCGAGATCATGCCGCGTCCGCCGGACACGCGTGCCGAGTCGACGCCGTGGCCGACCTACCCGCTTATGTACCGGGTGTCGGCGGCCCACGAAGAGGGCGGCGAGCGGGTCTTCTCGGTCAACACCGAGGAGTTCATCGGCAAGGACGGGCACGTCACCGCGCTCAAGGCGCACGAGGTGACGATGCAGGACGGCAAGTTCGTCAAAGTCGAGGGTTCCGACTTCGAACTCGAGGCCGATTTGGTGCTGCTGGCAATGGGATTCGTCGGCCCGGAGAAACCGGGCTTGCTCACCGAGCTGGACGTGAAGTTGACCGAGCGCGGCAACGTCGCGCGCGGCGCCGACTTCGACACCTCGGTGCCCGGCGTCTTCGTTGCCGGTGACATGGGTCGTGGCCAGTCGTTGATCGTCTGGGCGATCGCCGAGGGCAGGGCCGCGGCGGCGGGCGTGGACCAGTATTTGATGGGTTCGACGGCACTGCCGGCACCCATAAAGCCGACGGCCGTGCCGCTTCAGTAAGTCACACCAGCCACAGTAGAAACACCAATATCAAATTTCGGCGTTTCTGCCACCGTTTGCCAGGCCGCTGTTGTGTAATAGGTCGTTGTGGGCTCTGTCACATGCAAGTCACAGGGGGAGTCCCGTGGAACGGACCGATCGCAGGAGTGATCACTGTGCATATCAACCCGGTACCTAGATCACGGATGGGGCGAATCGCCTGGTCATGGTTTCGCCACCCGATGAAGAGCCGGGAGTTTCCGGCTAAGCAGGAGCGTCTGGTAACCGCCGAAGAGCTGATGGCTTTCGGGGTGTAGCCGATTGCCGCGCGCATCCGCGCGGTGCGCGACACGTTTGCTCAGCGTTATCTTTTCGTTATCTTGCCGACAAGGCCGTCAAATTTTTCGAACGTCAGCCATTCCAGAGCCCCGAATCCCGGATCGCCTCCGCGAGCGGTTCCAGGACGGCGGGGTCGTGCGGCGGTGAGAGGTACACGATGCCGAGGTCCAGTCCCTCGGCCGCCAGCCCGGCCGCATCCTGAAGCACCTGTTCGTAGTTGAGGTCCGGTTCCAGGCGGAGGTGAGCCGACAGGGTGATCTCTTTGGGGTCGCGTCCCATGTCCGCGCAGTGCGAGAACAGCACGTCGCGCTTGTGCGCAAACAGCTCCGGCGGCCCGCCGACGAAGTTCCAGTGCTGGGCATAGCGCGCGGTGATCCGCAGCGTGCGCTTTTCCCCGCTGCCGCCGATGCAGATCGGTGGATGCGGCCGCTGCACGCCCTTGGGCTCGTTGCGGGCACCCTTGAGCTGGTAGTACTTGCCGTCGAAGTCGGTGGTCTCTTCGCTGAGCAGGCTGGTCAGTACCGCACACGCTTCCTCGAACCGGTCGAAACGTTCTCTGATGCTGCCGAGCTCGATGCCGTAGGCGCCCGACTCCTCCTCGTTCCAGCCGGCGCCGATCCCGAGCTCGAGCCGCCCGTTGGAGATGATGTCGAGCGCGGCGGCCATGTTGGCCAGCACGGCCGGATGCCGGTAGTGGATGCCGGTCACCAGCGTGCCCAGCCGCAGTCGCGAGGTGGCCTGCGCGAGCGCGGTCAGCGTCGTCCAGCCTTCCAGACATGGTCCGGCGCTGTCGGAAAAGATCGGGTAGAAGTGGTCGAACGTCCAGCCGGACTCGTAGACGTCGATGTCGTCGGCGGCCTGCCAGACGGCGAGCATCTGTGCCCAGGTGGTGTTTTGGGGTGAAGTCTTGAAAGCGAATCGCATGCACCCGACGTTAGTCGGTCTCTATGAAGCGCAATTAAACTCGACCGACCATGAACAGCTCCCTCGGATTCGACACCAAGATCACCCTGCTAGCCGCCGGACTGATCTTTCTGCTCGCGCTGGTGCTCGGCGTCTGGAAGTACCGGCAGATCATGGTCGCCGAGGACCACCGCGCGCATCCCTACGTCGACATCGCGCACCGCGCGGCGTTGCTGTACTCGTTCGCGACGCTGCTGATCGCGGTGTTCGTCGAATTCAGCGCTTGGCCGGCGTGGGTCAACCTGACCGCGGCGATGGTCGCCGTGTTCTTCTTCGTCGCGGCCATCGCCAGCTACATCAGCCACGGGGCGCGCCGCGACACCACCAACCAGTTCGAGAGGCCCGACCGCGGCCTGCGGGCGATGATGCTGCTGCTGATCGCCGGTGAGATCGGCGGCTTCGGCGTGATTTTCGCCGGATTCATCGTCGGGCAACAGTGGTAGTCGAGCGGGCACACTGGAGCCATGGATCCGGTAACCGCGCTGCGGCAGATCGCCTACTACAAGGACCGCAGCCGCCACGACCCGAAAAGGGTCATGGCGTATCGAAGGGCGGCAGACATCATCGAGGGCCTCGACGACGCCGCGCGGGAACGCCATGGGCAGGCCGACAGCTGGCAGTCGCTGCCGGGCATCGGCCCCAAGACCGCCAAGGTGATCTCCCAGGCGTGGTCCGGCCGCGAACCCGACGCCCTGGTCGAATTACGTTCCACCGCAACAGATCTCGGCGGCGGCGAAGTACGGGCGGCGCTGCGCGGGGATTTACATCTACATTCGAACTGGTCCGACGGCTCGGCGCCGATCGAGGAAATGATGGCCACCGCGGCGGAGCTGGGCCACGAGTATTGCGCGCTGACCGACCACTCGCCGCGGCTGACGATCGCCAACGGGCTGTCGCCGGAGCGATTGCGTAAGCAGCTCGATGTGATCGACGGGCTGCGCGAAAAGTTCGCGCCGATGCGCATCCTCACCGGAATCGAGGTGGACATCCTCGACGACGGCAGCCTGGATCAGGAACCCGAGTTGCTCGAGCGCCTCGATGTCGTTGTGGCCAGCGTGCATTCGAAGTTGTCTATGGACGCGGACGCGATGACGCGGCGGATGGTGCGCGCCGTGTCCAACGGCCACGCCGACGTGCTCGGTCACTGCACCGGCCGGTTGGTCGCCGGGAACCGCGGCATCCGGCCCGAATCGAAATTCGACGCCGAGGCGGTGTTCACCGCCTGCCGCGATCACGGCACCGCCGTGGAGATCAACTCCCGCCCCGAACGCCGCGATCCGCCCACCCGCCTGCTGAACCTGGCGCTGGAAATCGGCTGCGTGTTCAGCATCGATACCGACGCGCACGCCCCCGGCCAGCTCGATTTCCTCGGCTACGGGGCGCAGCGCGCGCTGGATGCCGGGGTTCCGGTGGACCGGATCGTCAACACCTGGCCGGCCGAGAAGCTGCTGGAGTGGACCGCGTCAGTCGGGTAAGTGCGGCATCTCCCAGCCGGGGTCGCGGCCGACCAGCACCCCGCGGGTGAGCGCGGACTTGCCGTAGCGCCGCCGCACCCGGTCGACCGCCTCGTCGATGTTTTCCAGTGCCGGCGCCCCCTCGAACGGCAGCATCAGCTGCTGGGCGCCAGTGCGATCGATTCCCGACACCGCGAACCCGACCAGGGTCAACCCACGCTGCGCGATCAGCGGCGCCGCCGAAGCGAGCAGCTGCCGAGCGGCGGCGAGGATGGGCTGCGTCGACGACGTGGCCCACGGCAGCGTGTGCGACCGGGTCGCCCGGCCGAAGTCGTTGAACCGCAGCCGCAGCACCACCGTGCGACCGGTGCGCCCGGCGGCGCGCATCCGCCCGGTTATCCGGTCGATCAGGTTGACCACCACCGCGTCGACTTCGGCGGGCGACATGCGGTTTCCGGCCGCGCCCAGCGCCCGCTGGGCGCCCACCGACCTGCGGTGCGCGCCGGTGGTCACCCGCCGGCGATCGATGTTGCGGGACAGCGCATACAGCTGGCGGCCCATCGCGGCGCCGAGCAACGAGGCCAGCGTCGACTCGCTGAGCTCGGCGATGTCAGCGACGGTCGCGATGCCATGCGTCTGCAGCTTGTCGGCGGTCACCGCGCCAACTCCCCACAACCGGCGCACCGGCAGCGGGCGCAGGAACGCCAGCTCCCGATCGGGCGGCACCAACAGCAGCCCGTCGGGCTTGGCCTCCTGGCTGGCGACCTTGGCCAGAAACTTGGTCCGCGCGACCCCGACGGTGATCGGCAATCCGACGCGGTCGCGGACGTCGGCGCGCAGCCGTTCCGCGATCTGGACCGGGGTGCCAGACACCCGTCGCAGGCCGCCGACGTCGAGGAAGGCCTCGTCCACCGACAGCGCCTCCACGATCGGTGTGACGTCGCGGAACACCTCGAAGACCGCGTCGCTGGCGCGGGTATAGGCGGTCATCCGGGGCGGCACGACGACGGCGTGCGGGCACAACCGCCGCGCCTGCCGTCCGCCCATCGCGGTGCGCACGCCGTAGGCCTTGGCCTCATAGCTGGCCGCCAGCACCACTCCGCCGCCCACGATCACCGGGCGGCCACGCAGGGACGGGTCGTCTCGCTGCTCTACCGAGGCGTAGAACGAATCGAGATCCGCGTGCAGGATGGACGCGTCACACCGCACGAACGTATGTTCGCACGGGGCTACGACAGTTAGCCGGGTTCGCCGTAGATGCTGGTGACCCAGATATGGGTCAGGGTGTCGACGACCCGGTCGGGGTGGACCGCGGGCGTCTGCGCGGACAGGGCGGCCATCATGGTGCGCTCGTTCATCTGATTCAGCGAGGTGGCCAGGTCGGAGGCCGGAACCGTGTCGGGCGCGGCGCCGCGCGCCCGCTCGGCGGCGATCATGGTCGCGGTCTGGTCGATCCATTTCTGCATGAACCCCGACCACACCGCCCGCAATTCGGTACTGGTGGCCAGGGCCTCCGTCGCCGCTCGGGCCAGCCTGCGGTGCGTCGCGAACGCGGTGTAAAACGCCTTGATGCCGTTGCGCCACACCCGGCGCGGGTCCGCGGGCAGGCGCTGCACCGCCCCGTCGAACTCCGAGTCGGCACTCGCGATCACCGGCTCGAGCAGCGACAGCAACACCGCCTCTTTGGACTTGAAATAGAAGTAGAAGGTGGGCCGCGACAGCCCAGCGCCCTTGGCCAGGTCGTCGACCGAGATATCCGCGAACGAGCGCTCTTCGAGCAGCCGCTCGGCGGTGGCGAGGATCGCCTGCTCGCGGTCGTCGCCTGAAGGTCGCGCGGAACGGCGGCCGCGTAGGGCGCGAGTCTGGCTGGCGGTGGCCACGCCGCTACTTTACACGGTGTTGAGCCTTTCGACAGGGTGTTGACTCACTCGACGCAGCGTTGATAGCGTGGCGACATGACTGAGCACCTCGACGTCGTCATCGTGGGCGCCGGAATCTCCGGCGTGAGTGCGGCCTGGCACCTGCAGGACCGCTGTCCGACCAAGAGCTACGCCATCCTGGAAAAGCGGGCGGCCATGGGCGGCACATGGGACCTGTTCCGCTACCCGGGAATTCGCTCCGACTCGGACATGTACACGCTGGGTTTCCGGTTTCGGCCGTGGACCGAGCGCCAGGCCATCGCCGACGGCAAGCCGATCCTCGACTACGTCAAGGGCACAGCGGCGATGTACGGCATCGACAAGCACATCCGGCTCAACCACAAGGTGATCAGCGCCGATTGGTCCAGCACCGAGAACCGCTGGACGCTGAACATCGAAAGCGACGGCGCGTCAAAGGCCATCACGTGCACGTTCCTCTTCCTGTGCAGCGGCTACTACAACTACGAGCAGGGCTACGCGCCGAGGTTTGAGGGTTCGGAAGACTTCACCGGACCGATCATCCACCCGCAGCACTGGCCCGAGGACCTCGACTACGCCGGCAAGAACATCGTCGTCATCGGCAGCGGTGCCACCGCGGTCACCCTGATTCCCGCGCTGGCGGAGTCGGGCGCCAAGCACGTCACGATGCTGCAGCGGTCCCCGACCTACATCGTCTCCCAGCCCAAGCGGGACAAGTTGGCCGAACGGCTCAACCACTTGCTGCCCGCGAAGCAGGCGTACACCGCGGTTCGCTGGCGCAACGTGCTGCGTCAAGCGGCGCTGTATGCGGCCTGTCAGAAATGGCCGCAGCGGATGCGAAAGATCCTCCTCGGCTTCGTGCAGCGCCAGCTCCCCCAGGGCTACGACGTGGAAAAGCACTTCGGCCCCAACTACAACCCCTGGGACCAACGGCTATGCCTGGTGCCCAGCGGCGACTTGTTCCGCACCATCCGCAACGGGCAGGCCGAAGTCGTCACCGACACCATCGACCGGTTCACCGCCACCGGCATCCGGCTCAACTCCGGTCGCGAACTGCCCGCCGACATCATCATCACCGCAACGGGTTTGAATCTGCAGCTGTTTGGCGGCGCCACGGTATCCGTCGACGGCGAGCCGGTGGACCTCACCAAAGCCATGGCCTACAAGGGCATGATGCTGTCCGGCCTGCCCAACATGATTTACACGGTGGGATACACCAACGCATCGTGGACGCTGAAGGCCGACCTGGTGTCGGAGTTCGCCTGCCGGCTGCTGAACCACATGGACGCCAACGGATTTGAGACCGTGGTGGTCGAGCACCCCGGCTCCGACGTGGAGGAGCGCCCGTTCATGGAGTTCACCCCGGGCTACGTGCTGCGGTCGCTGGACCAGTTGCCCAAGCAAGGCTCGCGCACCCCGTGGCGGCTGAACCAGAATTATGTACGCGACATCCAGCTCATCCGGCGCGGCAAGATCGCCGACGAGGGCCTGCGATTCGCGAAAAAGCCCGCTGCAGTGGCGGTTTAGTGATCTGACGTGACGACGATACCGTCGTCGTCGCTGTAGGCGGTGTCGCCCGGCACGAATGTCACCCCGCCCAAACTGACCTCGACGTCACGCTCGCCAGCACCGGTCTTGGTGCTCTTGCGGGGATTGGTGCCCAGCGCCTTGATGCCGATGTCGATACCCCGCAAGGTCGCCGCGTCGCGCACCGCCCCGTTGATGACCAGCCCGGCCCACCCGTTGGACCGCGCCAATTCGGCGATGACGTCGCCGACCAGCGCGGAGTGCAGGGAGCCGGCGCCGTCGATCACCAGGACGCCGCCCGCACTCGGCTGCGAGAGAACCGATTTCAGCAGCGCGTTGTCTTCGAAGCACCGTACGGTGCTGATCGGCCCGGCGAACTCCGCTCGCCCGCCGAACTGACGGAACTGGACGTCGCAGCTGCGAACGTCGGGCCCGATGGCGTCGACAAGGTCGGCGGTGGGCCGGAATGACGCGGTCAACGGCGGCGCAGTTGCCGGATCAGCACGATGGCCAGGAGGCTGACCGCGAGCGCCACCAACAGCGCCACCGGCAACTGGCTCGGTGTCGGCGCCGGCACATCGGCGGGCAGTGGGTTGTTGGCGTCATCTACCGTCGACTTCGCTTGTGCCGCGGCGTCTTTCGCGGCGGCCGCGAGCTGGCCGTTGGTTTCGACACGCCGCTGCGCGTCGACGGCCGGCGCGGCGGGCTGCGGCGGTGTGGGTTCGGGGCTTTTGGCTGGTGCTTTTTTGGCGGGCGCCTTCTTGGCCGCCGCTTTCTTCGCGGGAGCCTTTTTCGCTGGTGCTTTTTTGGCGGGCGCTTTTGCGGCCTTCTTGGCCGCCTTGGCGGGCGGCTTCTTCTCCGGCGGTGTTCCGTTGGATTCGCTGTTGGGTTGGTCCTCGGGGTCTGCCATGCGGCCGCTCCTTTGCAGCTTTCTCTCGCTTTGTCTAGCGCACCGGGTTGTCGCGTCCCATCATGCCAGGGCCGATCACGGCCTGCGCCGCAGCGCCCATAGGCCGCCCGCGGCGACGAGCGCCACCGCCACCACCACAAACGGCCAGACGGGGATTGTGCCGCCGGCCTGGTTGGCGGCGGCGGGCCCCGGCGTGCCGGTGCCCGCGACGGTCAGGCGAAACGACCAGGATCCCGACACCACGTGGCCATCGGCGGACGTCACCCGGTAATTCACCGTGTAGGTCCCGGCCGGCCCGAGCGGGCGCAGGCCGATACCCACGACCGCGCCCTGGACCGTCGGCTCCCCGGTGGACCACACGTTGCCGTCCGGCCCGACGACCGTCATGGCCGCGAACGTGGTCTGCAATCGCTCGTTGAAGGTCGCGCTCACCCGCGCGGGGCCGGTCGTCAGGACGGCATTGTCCGCGGGTTCGGCGGACAATCGCGCGGCATGCGCGAACGCCGCTTGCGCGGTGAAGGTCGCGGTCAACGCCATGGCGGCCAGCAGCAGCCCCGCCCACGCGATGACCACCCCGCGCCTCATGCTCGTCGACGCACCAGCACAAGACAGATGGCCAACGCGCCGACTACCAGCGCCGCCCCGCCGAGCAGGCGGGCGGTGTTGTCGGGCGATTGCGACTGCCCGGGTGCGCCCGCGTGATCGGCCGGTGCCGACGGGTGGTGTTGGTGCGGTGCCATCGGTCCCGCGGTGAGGGTCAGCACGGGTACCGGATGCTCGGGCTCACCGCCGCCGGGCAGTGGCGGCTGGTCCCACTTGACGATCGTCCCGTCGGAATAGGTCTGCATCGCCGGGAAGCTGACGGTGTCGGTTTCGGGTAGTTGCACCGATATCCGAAAAAGCGCGAACTGATCGACTCCGATCCCGCCGTTGGGCGTGGCCGTCCACGTCACCGAGCGGACGGTGCCCGACGCCGCGTCGCGGTCGAGCTTGGCCGTCCAGCCGGGCATGGTTTCGGTGCGCGCGGCCGCCACGTCGGGAAGCGTGACGGTCAGCGCGGTGGTTGCGGCGCCCTTGTCGGATTCGTTGGGTACCTGAAAGGTGACGATGGCCGTCGCGCCGCGCACGGCGTTGTCGCTGCTCGCGTGAATGTGTGCCCATGCGGGCGCGGTCGCCGCCACCGAGCCCACATACAGCGCCGCGGCGACTCCGACCGCGATCAGGACGCGCGAAATCCACCCGTCAAATGTCATGTCCTGCAGTCGCTTTCAGGTCAACCCGAGCCGGGCCATCAGGTCCGCCTCGATGCCGTCGAGTTGCGACGAGATCGCGCCGTGGGCGGTGCGGCGTCGCGCGGCGGGCATGTTCTCCGCGGCTGTGACGGCGGCCGCAAGGTCGCTGAGCCGTTCGCTGATGGCGGCGACGAACTGCTTGGTCTCGGCGTCCTTGGGCTTCTTGTCCTGCACCATCCGCAATGATTTCTCGGACCCGGCGATCCGAGCCGACAGCTCGGCGCCCTGCCCGGAGAACTGGCCGATCTGAGCCAACGGCACCCCGAGCCGATCGGCACGGCGCTGGTCGATCAGCGCGCGCGCCGCCACGGCGGCCCGATAGATCAACGGGGTGAGGATCGGGGCCAGCAATCGGGATACCGTCAGCAGCCGGCGGATGCGCGTCGGTGACAGCAACTTGCCTTCCCGCGCCGCCTTGAGTTCGGCCTCGGCGACTTTCAGCGCAGCGCGGTCGCTGTCGCGCTGGGATTTGATCTGGGCCTTGAGGGCCTTTTCCGCCGCCCGCCGCTCGCTCTTGATGCGGCGAGCCTCGTTCTTGGCAGACAGCCTGGCCTCGAGCCTGGCGCGGGCCTTGATCGCGCGCGCCTCGGCGCGACGTGTCGCGCGACTTTTTCGCTTGCGGAACAGGGCCATTCCCGGCCGCCTCCCGGTATCTCGTGGACTGTCGCTGTCGCGTGTACGCGATCCGTGAGCCAACCCTAATGGGAATGGGGCGGCGGCAGCCCTTCAGGTCGGGCCGCGCTGCCGTCGAGTGCGCTTACGCGCCGAGCTGTTCCTTGCGGCGCAGCTCGTTGACCCGCTCGAGGATGTCCTGCTGGGCCTCGGGAGACAATTCGGCGGCACCCAACGCGATGCGGCGCACGCCGTCGTCGCGCATCGTGGCAAGCCACGACAATTCCTTGTCGAGCTTTTCGTAGTACTCGTCGTCAGTGAAGTACGCGGGCTTGATGCGGAAGAAGTTGGCCAAGGCGGCCATGGTCGCTGTGGACGGGTTCGTCCGGTTGCCGGAGCGTAGCTGCGACAGGTAGGGAGCCGACATTGTGATGCCCTCCGCCTTGAGCGCCGCGATCACCTCCGCGGAGGTGTGCGGCCCGCGTCCCGGTGGATAAACCGTGTCGAACAGGCGGTTCAGGCGAGCAGCGAACGTCGTGCTCATCGATAAGACCCCCACTGTGCTGTAGAAGTGAACTGTTACCTATGCATATTTGCTCATGGTAGCGAGCGTTCAAGTCCGCGACCAAGTGCAAACCCGAGGGCTTTTGGTACCGGCGTTGCTGGAGCCGGCCAATTCCTCACTTGACGAGCGTCTAACTAATTCGCTGGGGTGTCCACAAAATATCCGAAACTCACAGGTTATACGCAGAGTGAGGATCGGGCGCCACGGCGGCGGGCGGCCGGTTTGCGCCGCGGCGCGGCGATTGGACGCATCGCTGGCCGATCGCACCCGCGCCACCAGGCAACTCGAACCCATCGAGAGGCTCATTTGCTGTCAGGTTTGCAAAGCGGGGAAGAAACGGACCGTAGGTACACCTGTACGGCCCACGGACATACCTCTGGCGGGTGGCTGCCGCATCCGGCGGGGTCAGCAGACCCCGCCGTCGGCACCTAGGCGCCGCGTGACCTCCGGGCAATCGAAACTTCCGTCCGCCGCCGTGTCGCGGAGTTTGCGCGACCGCGGTCGCGCCGGTGGCCGCGCCTATGCGGCAAGCAGCATCGCCAGGATCGCGGTGTCGGGATGGCTAATGGGATCGACGCCGACGCGACTGACCATGGACGTGATCGTGCCGTCGGCTTCGGCTTCGACCCAGGCCGCGCGGTGCTCCAGCCCCAGATACGGCAATCCCGGAAGCAGTACGCAGCCCGACGCGGCCCCGGTGCATTCCGGCAACGACGGCGTGGTCTCCGAGGGTGGATGCAGCATCAGCAATGCGGGGGGCTGATGGTCGCCGAAGCACCCTGGCTGGATTGCTGATTCACCGAAGACGGTGCCCTCGGCCAATACCAGGCCGACGGTGCCCGGCTCGGGTTCGTCGGGCAGCTCCTCGCGGGCGCCGAACACCGTTGTGGTGGAAAGCAATCCGGGCAACGAGGCGACGCGGACCGCAACCATCAAAAGCTGGGCCCACTCTTTCGTCGAATCGGGCCAGCGTCCGGAGATGACGAACCCCTTCAGGGCACCACGAGAGTGGAAGGGGGCGACCCCTATAGGTCCACCTGAGCCTGTGTCCACCTCGACCTCCGCGCGACGCGTTCGCCTAACCACGCTGGTAGCTCGAATAATTAAGAATGCCTGCGGTTCAGGCGGGTTGCAACTCGACACGACGTAAACGCAAGGGCGCCACGCGATCCGCGTGACGCCCCAGCGCTGAACAACTAGTTTTAGCCGAAGATCAGACCCTTGGTCTTGGTGGTCGCCGCCTTGTAGCGGTCCTGCACGTCAGCCCAGTTGACCACGTTCCAGAACGCCTTGACGTAGTCGGCCTTGACGTTCTTGTACTGCAAGTAGAAGGCGTGCTCCCACATGTCGACCTGCAGCAAGGGGATGATGCCGAGTGGGACGTTGGCCTGCTGGTCGTACAGCTGGAAGGTCAGCAGCTTGTCGCCGAGCGAGTCGTAGCCGAGCACCGCCCAGCCCGACCCCTGCAAGCCGTTGGCGGCCGCACTGAACTGAGCGCGGAATTTGTCGAACGAGCCGAATGCGTCGTCGATGGCGGCGGCGAGGTCACCGGTGGGCTTGTCACCACCGTTGGGTGACAGGTTCTTCCACCAGATCGAGTGGTTGACGTGGCCCCCGAGGTGAAAGGCCAGGTTCTTCTCGTTCAGGAAAATCGCGGCGTGGTCGTCGTTGGCGCGCGCCTCCTCGAGTTTGGCAATGGCGTCGTTCACGCCCTTGACGTAGGTGGCGTGGTGCTTGCTGTGGTGGATCTCGTTGATCTGCCCGGAGATGTGCGGTTCCAGCGCTGCGTAGTCCCAGTCCAAGTCGGGCAGGGTGTATTCAGCCACGGCATTCCTTTCCTCGATGATCGTTGGTGATCGTCTCTTGACGTACGCGGGGTTTGCGACGCGACGGTCCGGCCCCCGGCTTCACAAGTCAACCCTGCTCCATGACCGCTCGCGTCGCAAGGACGACCGCTAAGGGGCGGTAACCCGGAAAACCGATCGGCGAAACGTCAAATCAGGACGATGATGACAAGAACCGCAAGCAACGCCAGGGCGATCAAGCCGGCGCGTAAGGCGGCGACGCTGTAACTCTGGTTGCAGGCGGGCGAGCCGGAATACGAGTTCGAAGGGGCCGGGGAACCCGGGCCGAACGAATGCGTGGCCATCATGCGCCTTTCACAAGCACGTCCACCGCACCGCAGTGAGGTGAGTCACAACGACTTTTTCGTGATGGCGATCATAACCCGTCGCGCCAGCCAGGGAAAAACATCCCGCATAAAGGCAGCTGAGCTGCGGATTCGTCATGACGGGCGGCGCCAAAGACGCCAGCCCGGTGGGTGGACCGCCGCCCCGGGCGTACGCGCCGCGCGGGTGCTTAGTAGGCCAATCCATTTCGCTCGGCCACCGTTTGGCGTTGTCCATGACGCGCGCCCGGATGGCCGATCGTTATCCACAATTGTCGCCCGTCTCGGCGGATCGCGGCTTGTGCCACGGGTAAACACCGCGCCGGCCGTTGTGGATAAGCCTGTGGAAACTGTGGATAGCCATGGGTAACTGTTCACATTGCGGTGGGGTTGCGAGCCGCCGGGCTAGGCTGGTCCGGTGATCCAGGTGTGCTCCCAGTGCGGCACGCGGTGGAACGTGCGCGATCGGCGGCGCGAGTGGTGTCCCCGCTGTCGCGGCACCCTGATGGCGCCGCTGGCGGACGCGCCCGATCCACGATGGGCCCCGGGCGGTGGACCGGCCGCACCGGCGCAATCCCCCCGGTGGCGCACCCCGCCGCGGCTGCCGCCGGGCTTCCGCTGGATAGCGGTCCGCCCCGGCGCCGCGCCCCCCATGCGACGCGCACGACGGTCCCTTGGGCCCACCCCGCGCTATGCCGTGATCCCGCGCTGGGGACTGGCCGACCGCGTCGAGCAAGCCCCCGCGCCGACCGAAAAACCAACGCAGACAGGGCCATCCGCCGCGGCGGTGCGCAGCAGCGTTTTCGTCGGCGTGTTGGTGCTAAGCATCGCGGCCCTGGTGTACGTCGTGCGGTACGTGCTGCTGGTGATCAACCGGAACACGTTGTTGAACTCCGTGGTGGCCATCGCCGCGAACTGGCTCGGGATCCTGGCCAGTGTGGCGGCGCTCGCGGCGGTGATCGCGTCGGGGGTGATGCTGATCCGCTGGTTGATCGCCAGGCGGGCCGCGGTGTTCTCGCATCAGGGGCTGCCGGAACCTCGCTCGGTCCGGGCGCTGTGGGCAGGCTGCGTGGTGCCGCTGGCGAATCTGCTGTGGGCTCCGGTGTACGTCATCGAGCTCGCGACGATGGAAGAGCATTACGCCCGGTTGAAAAGACCGATCCTGCAATGGTGGATCGCTTGGATTTTCAGCTACGCGATTTCGATCTTCGCTATTTTTTCCAGCTTCGCCACGGACGCGCAGGGCATCGCGAACAACACCGTGTTGATGGTGTTCGCGTACCTGGTCGCGGGGGGCCCCCGGGGCGCCCCCCGGCCGGGGGTGGGCGGCGGGGGGGCGCCGGGGCCGGCCCCCCCCAAGCGGGGGGGGGGGGGGGGCCCCCACGGCCCCGGGCGGCGCGGG
>NZ_MBET01000120.1:0-17530 GCF_001954215.1 Mycobacterium sp. IS-2888 | reverse complement strand
TGTGTGTGAACCCAGGGCGGGAAATCGCCTGAATCCCGCCACCAGCTCACACTGAAAGCCGAGGATTCACACTCGACATTCTGTAGCCCATGCGCACTCCTGAAATATGTTGTGGTCGCGGCACATTCGAGATCGCGCGGACGCTACGCCGATCACAGTTTGTCAGATCCCAGCGAAACGGACCGGCCCCAACGGGGCCGGTCCGATCCAATGTGAGGTTCGATTACTCACAACGTGGCGCGTTACACCTCGATCGTCTGGCTGACGTACGTCTCCCACGTTGCAATCTGGCCAGCCTCGATCAAGGCGGCCTGCATCTCAGGATCGCCCATCAACTCCTGCTGGATCTGGCCGTACCGCGCCCAGTCCTCGGCGGTGGACAGCAGGCCGATGGTGTTGGTCGCCGGACCCCCGACCATGGTCGCCATCACGGTGACGTTCTCGGCGCCGTGCTTGCGGGCTAGGTCAATTGTCTTCTTGAGTTGCTTCTGCACCTCGTCCCACTGGACGCCCGGATTTGGGTGGATTGTTACGAACGAGACGATGGTCATGGTGGTGCCTCCTCAACCGTTGTGGCTGTTTGCCACAGAGCAAGCCAACACCCGAATGCCGCCGAAAGCTAGTGCCAAATTCGCCGAACACCAACCGGTGGCCCTCCGTCGCTGTGCGACGCAACCGGTCAGACCGTCAGCGGTCTACGCGGTCAATTCATTCTCTTTGCATTGAATGCAGTACTCGTCGTTCTGCCTGCGTGTTTCGTGTATCTCGTTGCATTCAGGGCACTGCTGAATGTATTTATGGTTCGGATTGCAATCGGGAGCCATTAATTTTTGTTTCTGTATGAATTTGTTTGCTGAGCTTCTATTCTTGTTAGACAACATTCTAATAGTTTTCCGTGGTGAGTCGTTATATTGGTCTTCAATTAGGGTTTGCTCGGGCTGAACATCGGCGATCTGCGCTGACTAGCAATAGCAGTTCCCCGCATTCGGGCGTTCAATCACTTTCCCATAGCGTTTCCGCCGCCCTGCGGATCTGCCCTCCGCATGTCGGGACGGGGTTGGCGTCAGGTCCCCGAGTTACTGGACCGCGCCGTTGCGGTAATTGATCAGTCTGCGGCCATTCCCAGTGAATATGCCGCGAGTGGCGGTTCGAGGGCGGTCTGAGAATGTGCCCTGTCCTGCTCCCCCGCCTGGACTCGAACCAGGAACCCTTCGGTTAACAGCCGAACGCTCTGCCAATTGAGCTACAGGGGATTAACCCGTCCGCGCGGATCTGCGCAGATCGCTGGACGACTCTAGCGTACTGGCCCGGCCGCACCCAACTAGAAGGACGGCGCAGTCGGGGGATCAACCGCGCGAGCATGCGGCCGCGTGAGGCAGGATGGAGCCATCAATCGTCGGGAAGGAACGCTTTGATCCGGTATGTCGTGGTGCTCGCGCTGGGTTACGTGCTGGGCTCGAAGGCCGGGCGCCGCCGATACGAGCAGATCGCCGGCACCTATCGCGCGCTGACCAGCAGTCCCGTGGCCAAATCGATGATCGAGGGCGGGCGCCGCAAGATCGCTAATCGGATTTCGCCCGACGCCGGGTTTGTGACGCTGACCGAGATCGACGACCAGACGGCGATCGTCGAACGCCCCGTCGAGCGACCGGCCGACGAGGCCCTTACACCGTCAGATCGTCGCCGCTAGCCTGCTCCAGCAGGCTGCGCCGATAGGCCTCCATGGCGACCAGGTCGCCGAACAGCGCGTGATATTCGTCGCCCTGTTCGATGGGCGACATGCGCTGCAATTTGGACTTCACCTCGGCGATCTGCCGGCCCATCCACACCTCCTGCAGGCGAGCCATCACTCCGCCGATATAGCGCGGCAGCTTCTCGTCGTCGACGGCGATGGCCTCGACCCCCAGCTCGTTGATGAGGCCGGCAGTCAGCTCCGACGTGGTCCGCTGGCGCACCGCCTCGATCCACTGCGCCCCGGTGGCGCCCGTCGACGTGCCGCCGGCCGCGTCGATGGCTGCGCGCACGGCCGCGTACCCGGGATGGGTGAAGCTCTCGACGGTCAGCGTGTCGAACACCGGCCCCGCGAACGCCGGGTACTGCAACGCCGCCTTGAGCGCCTCCCGCTGGGGCCACAGTGTTGGGTCACGCGGGTCGGGCCGGGCGGCGGGTTCGGCCGTGGCACGGGGCCGCTGGGCGGCGCGGCGGGGAGCATCGTGTCCGGGGCCGCCGCGCACCGGGGCCTTGGACTTCTTCGCCTCCCCCCGCACCCGGTCGATGACCTGCGCGACATCGTCCCAGCCGACCCAGCCGGCGAGTTGTCGGGCGTACTCGTCGCGCAGCGTCGGGTCCTTGATCCGGCCCACCATGGGCACGCAGCGGCGTAGCGCGGCGACCCGGCCCTCGGCGCTGTCCAAGTCCATCTCGGCGATCGCACTGCGAATCGCGAACTCGAACAACGGGGTTCGCCGCGCGACCAGGTCGCGCAGGGCGCCCTCGCCCGACTTCAGCCGAAGGTCGCAAGGATCCATGCCGTCCGGCGCGACCGCCACGAAGGACTGACCCGCCAGGTTCTGCTCGCCGTCAAAAGCCTTGAGCGCGGCGGCCTTACCGGCCTCGTCGCCGTCGAACACATAGATCAGTTCGCCGCGAAAGAAGCTGTCGTCCATCATGAGCCGGCGCAGCATCGCCAGATGCTCGTCGCCGAACGCGGTGCCGCACGACGCGACCGCGGTGGTCACCCCGGACAGATGCATCGCCATGACGTCGGTGTAGCCCTCGACGACGACCGCCTGGTGCCCCTTGGCGATGTCGCGCTTGGCCAGATCGATGCCGAACATCACCGACGACTTCTTATACAGCTGCGTCTCGGGGGTGTTGATGTACTTGGCTTCCATCGGGTCGTCGTCGAACAGCCGCCGGGCGCCGAAGCCGATCACTTCACCGGCCGACGTGCGGATCGGCCAAAGCAGGCGCCGGTGAAAACGATCCATCGGGCCGCGGCGTCCCTCCCGGGACAGGCCGGCGGCCTCGAGCTCCTTGAACTCAAAACCCTTGCGCTGCAGGTGTTTTGTCAGCGTCTCCCAGCCCGACGGCGCGAATCCGCAGCCGAAGCGACGCGCCGCCTCGGCGTCGAAGTTGCGCTCGGTCAGATACTGGCGGGCCGCTGCCGCCTCGTCGGACTCCAGCGCTGCGGCGTAGAACTCGGCCGCCGCGGCGTTGGCCGCGATCAGCCGGCTGCGGCTGCCGCGATCGCGCTGCACGTTGGTGGCCGCAGCGCCGGTGTAGTTGATCGTGTGCCCGATCCGGTCGGCGAGCAATTCGACGGCCTCGACAAAGCTGACGTGCTCGATCTTCTGGACGAACGCATACACGTCGCCGCCCTCGCCGCAGCCAAAGCAGTGGAAGTGGCCGTGATTTGGGCGCACATGAAACGACGGCGACTTTTCGTTGTGGAACGGGCAGAGGCCCTTCAGCGAGTCGGCGCCGGCGCGCTTCAGCTGGACGTAGTCGCCGACGACATCCTCGATGCGGACCTTTTCGCGGATGGCGGCGATATCGCGATCGGAGATGCGGCCAGCCATCGGCCCAGTCTAAAGCCCCGGCCGAGTCAGCTGGCGGGGCCGATGACGCCGCACGCGACGCGGTCCATGGCCATGTCGGTGCCGTCGGGGCCGTGCAGCATCAGCGCGGTCTTGTTGCCCGCCAGCAGCTGGTCCCGGGTGAACCCATCGGTGGTGGTGACCAGGTAGCCGGAGCCGTCCTGGCGCACCTCGAACGAGGTCAGATCGCCGCTTTCGGGTTTCCCGGTGTGCCCGGGTGCCTGGTAGTGACCGCCGGCGGACAAGAAATTCCCGGGCGCCCCGCCGCTGGGGGCAACCGAGTTCGGCTCGCATTTACCGATCTCGTGGACGTGCAGCCCGTGGAAACCGGGTGAGAGGATTCCGCCGGTAACGGTCTTGACGGTGACGGTCACATAGCCGCCGGTGAAATCGAACGTCGCCGTGGCCACGGAGCGGCCGTCGGGTGCGTTGAGTTGGGCGCTGAGCGACCCGGGAGACGGGCTGGCCGTCGTCGAGGAATCCGATGCACCGCTCTTGACGGGCGGCGTGGTGCCCGGCTGCGTGCTCGCATGCTGAGGCGAATTGCATGCGCTGACGGCCACCACGGGCAGCGACAGCAGGGCGGCAACGGCGGTGAGTTTGGTCATATCGGGAGCCTAGCCCCCGGGGTGTCGTTACGGACTCCCCTGCCGGGCGTCGACGCGTTCCAGGCGGCCTTCGGTGTAGGAGGCGATCTGGTCGACGACGGCCCGCAGCCGGGCACCGTCGTCGGCGGCCGCGCTGAACGCCGAGGCGAAGACCGGATCGAGCGTTCCGGGTGCGCCGGCGTACAGCCATTGCGCCACCCGGTGAATACGTTCGCGCTGCCGAGTCTGCGTGTCGAGATGCCGCGGGTCGGACATGATGAACTGCAGCGCCAGGATTTTCAGCAAGGCCACCTCGGCACGCACCAAATCGGGCACCTGCAGGTCGGCCTGGTAGCGCACCAGCGGCCCGGGCCCGGCCGCCGCACGCGTGGTGGCGATCGCGGCCGAAGCGAAGCGTCCCACCAGCTCACTGGTCAACCGCTTGAGCGCCACCGACGAGGCCAACGTGGCGTCGTATTTGCCGACCGCGGCAACCACGGGCAGCGCGGACAGCCGTCGCGCGGCGGCCCTGAAGTCGTCGGCGCTCACCCGCGAGAATTCGCTCTCCCCCAGCTTGGCCAACGTGGCGGCCTCGTCGTCATCGGCGAGCACGCGCAAATCGATGCGTTGCGACACCACACCGTCCTCGACGTCGTGCACCGAATAGGCGATGTCGTCGGCCCAATCCATCACCTGCGCTTCCAGGCAGGTCCGGCCCGCCGGCGCCTCCCGACGGACCCAGTCCGCCGGCTCGAGGTCCTCGATGTAGAAGCCGAACTTGCCCCGGCCCTTGCGCCGCGTCCACGGATACTTGGTGACCGCGTCCAGGGACGCGCGAGTCAGGTTCAGGCCCACGCTGTGGCCTTGTGCGTCAAGCACTTTGGGTTCGAGGCTGGTCAGGATCCGGAAATTCTGCGCGTTGCCCTCGAAGCCGCCGTATTCGGCGGCGACCTCGTCGAGGGCGTGCTCACCGTTGTGCCCGTAGGGCGGGTGGCCGATGTCGTGGGCCAGACCCGCGAG
This sequence comes from Mycobacterium sp. IS-2888, assembly GCF_001954215.1. NCBI lineage: Bacteria > Bacillati > Actinomycetota > Actinomycetes > Mycobacteriales > Mycobacteriaceae > Mycobacterium > Mycobacterium sp. IS-2888. The sequence continues at coordinate 12,324 of NZ_MBET01000120.1, read as the reverse complement.
CTCTACGAGATCGGGGTCGCAGCCCAGGCCGACGGCCATGCCACGGCCGATCTGCGCCACTTCCAGCGAGTGCGTCAGCCGGGTGCGCGGGGTGTCGCCTTCGCGGGGCCCGACGACCTGCGTCTTGTCGGCCAGCCGGCGCAGCGCGGCGCTGTGCAACACGCGGGCACGATCCCGGGCGAAGTCGGTGCGGTGTTGCTGGCCTTCGGTACCCGGCAAACCCGCGGTCTTCGGCGCTTCGGGTACCCGTCGTTGACGGTCGAAGTCGTCGTAGGGGTCTTGCTGATTCGTGGTCACCGAGGCACAGTCTGCCAGTATGCGCACGGCTCGCCCGTTCTGTGTGATGGTGGCGATCCTCGCGGCCGGGCTGCTGCTGGCTCCATCGGCCGGCGCGCAACCGCCGTTTCGGCTGCCGGGGTACGTCACCGACAACGCCGCGGCCCTGTCCGATTCCGGTCGCGCCGCGGTGACGTCGGCCGCTGACAAGCTCTACGCCGATCGCCACATCCGACTGTGGGTGGTCTACGTCGGCGACTTCTCCGGACAGAGCGCGGAGGACTGGGCGAAGCGGACCTATAGCGCGAGCGACCTCGGGGACTACGACGCGCTGCTGGCGGTGGCCACGACCGGCCGGGCATACGCCTTCCTGGTGCCGTCCGCGATCAGGGGCATCAACGCGGGCCAGGTGGATAACCTGCGGCGCAACCGGATCGAACCCGCGCTGCACGCCGGCGACTGGAGCGGCGCGGCGGTCGCCGCGGCCAACGGGCTCGACACGGCGCCCCGATCGTCGGGCCGGGTGGTCCTGCTGGTGTCGCTGGGCGTCGTCGCCGTCGCGGTGGTGGTCCTGCTGTTGGTCACGCGATATCGCACCCGGCGACGCCGCGCCGCCGCGCTGGCCGCGGCGCGAAAAGTCGACCCGACCGACGCGAATGCGTTGGCCGCCGTGCCGTTGGACACCCTCGACGACCTGTCCCGGTCCATGGTGGTGGACGTCGACAACGCGCTGCGCACGAGCTGCAACGAACTCGCGCTTGCTGTCGAAGAATTCGGCGATGAGCGCACCGAACCGTTCACGCGGGCGGTGAACAACGCCAAAACGGCTCTGTCCCAAGGGTTCACCGTGCGCCAGCAGCTGGATGACGACACACCGGAGACACCGGTGCAGCGTCGCGAACTGCTCACTCGCGTGATCGTGTCGGCGGCGCGCGCCGACCGTGAGCTGGAGTCGCAGACCGAGGCGTTCGAGAAACTGCGGGATTTGGTGATCAACGCCGCGTCGCGGCTCGACGCGCTGACCCAACAGGTCGTCGAGCTCACCGCCCGCATCGGCCCGGCCGAGCAGCGGCTGACCGAGCTGCACAACGAATTCGACCCCGCCGCACTGACTTCGGTTGCCGGGAATGTGACGACCGCCAAGGAGCGGCTGGCGTTCGCCGACCGCAACATCGGGGCGGCTCGGGCTCTCGCCGACCGGCCCGTGAGCGGACAGCAGGGCGGCTTGGTGGACGCCTTCCGAGCCGCCGAGTCGGCGCTCGGCCAGGCGCGGTCGCTGCTCGACGCAATCGACAGCGCGGCCGGCGACATCCGCCATGCCGTCGACGAGCTGCCGTCGGTCATGGCCGACATTCAAGCGGGCATCGAGCGCGCCAACGAGCACTTGCAAAACCAGAACCCCAAGAGCGAGCTGCGTGCGGCGCGCGACGCGGCCGTCAGCGCCGTCGACAGTGCGCGCGGTGGCACCGATCCGCTGGGCGCTTTCGCCCGGCTGGGCAAGGCCGACGCCGAGCTCAATCGGCTATTGGCGGTCCTGGCCGAGGAGCGGGCGAGCGCCGCGCGCCTCAACCGATCACTCGAGCAGGCCTTGTTCACCGCGGAGTCGCGGGTGCGCGGCGTCTCCGAATACATCGACACCCGCCGCGGCAGCGTCGGGCCCGAGGCCCGGACCCGGCTGGCCGAAGCCAGACGGCACCTCGCCGCCGCGCACGAGCAGGCGGCCGATCCGGCCGGGGCGATCGCCCACGCCAATGCCGCCTCGACGCTGGCCGCCACCGCGCAGTCGTTGGCGAACGCCGATGTGCAGTCGGCGCAGCGCGCTTACACCCGCCGCAGGGGCGACGACACCGGCGCACTGCTGGGCGGAATCATCGTCGGCGACCTCCTCAGCGGCGCGATGAGGGGAGGATTCGGCGGATGGAGACCCACGTCGTTCGGCGGCAGCGCGCGCGCATCCGGCGGCTTTATGGGTGGCGGCGGCCGTTTCTAGGCGTGTTGGCCGTCAACCGGCCGCGGGAGAATGCGGCACCACACCCTTGGGCCGCGCCATCTTGAAGTGGGGTTCGGCCTCGTCGGTAGCCGGCTCGGCATTGCCGCCGTCGCCGACCTTGTGGTCGGCATCGGCGCCCTCTTCGGCTTTCGGCGCCCAGTGGTCGTAATCGTCCGGCGGAACGGCCACGCCCCAACTCATCGGAACCGACAAGCGACCGAGCAAGCCCGACTCGCCGCGTTGCGCCAGCACCGCATCGTCCGGCAGCGGGGTCCCAAGAGGCAATAGCACGATGCCCCCTTTCGCACAAGCACATTTATCGTAGGCCAGTCCCGAGCTCGATATCCGGAATTGACCGATCCCTATCCGACCCCGGTCCGGGGCACCACCGTGGGCCTCGTCGGCACCACATGCGGACTCGCCCGGTCCGTCTTGCCGGGCATACCGTTGACACCCACGGGCATCGGCGACATCGGTGTTCCGGCCGCAGGGGCGACCTCGGCCGCCTCGGCCGCCGCGGCGCTCGGCAACCCGGCACCCAGCCCGGACGTCACCGGGGTGGCCATGCGCATCGGCATCGACCCCGGCCACGTCGACGGCACCGATATCGCCCCCACCAACCGCGCATTACCCAGCCCGGCGCCAACCGGCCCCAGGCCGGTAGTGGCGCCGCTCAGCACACTGATTGGGGGAACGCTCGAACCGACGAACTGGGGAACCGCAGCCATCCCGGTGGTCGCGGAACTGGCCAACCCCGCGCCGTTTGCGACCTGCGCCAGGCTCATCATCGGCGACGCAACCATGCTCGCCGGAACCATCCCCACCTGCGCCACCTGCGCCACCGACGCCAACGACGTCAGCGGCACCGCCGACAACGTCGTCGGAAGCTGAGTCACGGCATTGATGAGCACAGCGGGAATGCCCGCTATGAAGGTCTGGACCTGGCCGGCCAATCCCGCCAATCCCCCGACCGGAAGCAGGCCCGACAACCAGGACACGAACGAGGACAAGAACGAGGTCAGGATGTTCCCCAACCCGGCGCCCAGCCCGGCCAGGCCCGCCGGGGGCGCGCTGAACGACGGCAACGTGGCCGCCACCGACATCGCCCCGGCGTGGTACCCCGTCATCGCGGCCACATCCTGAGCCCACATCTCCATGTACTCGAGCTCGGTCGCCGCAATCGCCGCGGTGTTCTGACCGAAAAAGTTCGTCGCGATCAGCAACAGCAACAGCGCCCGGTTCGCCGCCACCGCGGCCGGGGGCACGGTGCCCGCCTGCGCGGTCTCGAACGCCGCCGCGGCCGCGAAGGCCTGGGCGGACGCCGCCTCGGCTTGTGTCGCGGCCGCGTTCAGCCACGTCACATACGGCACCGCCGCGGCCGCCATTGACAGCGACGCCGGACCGGTCCACGGTCCGCCGGTCAACCCCGAGACGACCGAATCGAACGACGCCGCCGCCCCCGCCAGATCCGCCGCCAATGCGTCCCAGGCCGTGGCCGACGCGAGCAGGGGCCCCGGACCCGCGCCAGCAAACATCAGCGCCGAGTTGATCTCCGGTGGCAACCAGGGGAAGAACATCACAACCTCAACACGTGCACCGCATCAACGCCCTTGCACACAGCTCGACACCCACCCGTGGCAACTAGACACATGTGAAACCCGCCACAGGTGATCGTAAGCCAACCCGACGGCGAAATGGCTGGACTTTCGCCAATTAATTGCGGATTAGCTGCCCTTGAGCCGCACCGCCAGGTAATCGGCGACGGCGTCCATCGCAATGCGCTCCTGTGTCATGTCGTCGCGCGCTCGAACGGTAACGGCGTTGTCCTCGAGTGAGTCGAAATCCACCGTCACGCAGAAAGGCGTGCCGACCTCGTCCTGGCGGCGGTAACGGCGCCCGATGGCACCGGCGTCGTCGAAATCGATATTCCAGCTTTTGCGCAATTCAGCGGCCAAGTCACGCGCCTTGGGACTCAAGTCGGCGTGCCGAGACAGCGGCAGCACCGCGGCCTTGATCGGTGCCAGCCGCGGGTCCAGGCGCAGCACGGTCCGCTTGTCCATCCCGCCTTTGGCGTTCGGGGCTTCGTCCTCGGTGTAGGAGTCGATCAGAAACGCCATGAACGACCGGGTCAGGCCCGCGGCCGGTTCGATGACGTACGGCGTGTACCGGGTATCGGTGACCTGGTCGTAGAACGACAGATCGGCGCCGGAATGTTGTGCGTGCGTTGATAAGTCGAAGTCGGTTCGGTTGGCCACGCCTTCCAGCTCGCCCCACGGATTGCCGACGAATCCGAACTTGTATTCGATGTCGACGGTGCGATCGGAGTAATGCGACAACTTGTCCTTGGGGTGTTCGAATAGGCGCAGATTGTCCGGATTTATGCCGAGGTCGACATACCACTGCAGGCGGGTGTCGATCCAATATTGATGCCAGTCCGGCGCGGTCGACGGCTCGACGAAGAACTCCATCTCCATCTGCTCGAACTCGCGGGTGCGGAAGATGAAGTTGCCCGGGGTGATTTCGTTGCGGAAGCTCTTACCGATCTGACCGATGCCGAACGGCGGCTTGCGCCTGGCGGTGGTCACCACGTTGGCAAAGTTGATGAAGATGCCCTGGGCGGTCTCGGGACGCAGGTAGTGCAGGCCCTCCTCGGTCTCGATGGGCCCGAGATGCGTCTTGAGCATCATGTTGAACTCGCGGGGCTCGGTCCACTGGCCCTTGGTGCCGCAGTCCGGGCAGACGATCTCGGTCATCGGCACCGATTCGGGGTCGTCGATCCCCTTCTTCGCCGCGTAGGCCTCCTGCATGTGGTCCTGACGGTGCCGGTGGTGGCAGTTCAGGCACTCGACCAGCGGGTCGTGGAACACCTCGACGTGGCCGGAGGCCACCCAGACCTGCCGCGGCAGGATGATCGACGAATCGATTCCGACCACGTCGTCGCGGCCGGTGACCACCGACCGCCACCACTGCCGTTTGATGTTCTCCTTGAGTTCCACGCCCAGCGGCCCGTAGTCCCACGCCGATTTTGTGCCGCCGTAGATCTCGCCCGAAGGGAAGACGAAGCCGCGCCGTTTGGCCAGGTTGACTACGGTGTCGATGACGGACGCCACGGGGTGGTGCACTCCCTTTCCGGGTCGGGCGGACGCGTGCGGCGATCAACCGCCGCGCGCAAAACATCAGTCATGGTATCGACCAGCCCCGCGGTCTTTGACATGCATCATCATGCATGTGACAGTGGAGGAAGCCTATCGCCCTTCCACCGGCAGGCGCTCCTACGACCCGGGACCTCTCGAGGTGATGACTCTCCCATGGTGATGTCCTCCTCAACGCCGACGGCGGCCGACGGCTCGTCGTCGACCGCTGATCTCGGCGCGGTTGCCCATGGGCACACCGAATTCGGCGACTACCCCGTGCCGCCACCGCGGGAGATCCTCGATGCCGCCGGCGAGCTGCTACGTGCGCTGGCCGCACCGGTGCGGATCGCGATCGTGCTACAACTGCGCCAATCCCAGCGCTGCGTCCACGAACTGGTCGACGCGCTTGGGGTGCCGCAGCCGCTGGTGAGCCAGCATCTGAAGATCCTCAAAGCCGCGGGCGTGGTCGCCGGGGAGCGATCCGGTCGCGAAGTGCTCTACCGCCTGGCCGACCACCACCTCGCGCACATCGTCGTCGACGCCGTCGCGCACGCGAGCGAGGACACGCAGTGACGGGAGCGACCGTTCGGTCCACCCGTCAACGGGCGGCGATTTCCACGCTGTTGGAGACGCTCGACGAATTCCGCTCGGCCCAGGAGCTGCACGACGAGCTGCGCCGCCGCGGCGAAAACATAGGGCTGACCACCGTGTACCGGACGCTGCAGTCGATGGCGGCGGCCGGACTGGTCGACACCCTGCGCACCGATACCGGCGAGTCCGTCTACCGCAGGTGCTCGGAGCATCATCACCACCACCTGGTCTGCCGCGGCTGTGGTACCACCGTCGAGGTGGGCGACCACGAGGTCGAGGAGTGGGCCGCGCAGGTGGCCGCCAAGCATGGCTTCTCCGAGGTCAGCCACACCATCGAAATCTTCGGCACCTGCTCGGAGTGCCGCTCTTAAAAAAGTTCGGCAAAAAAGTGTCCGCCACGCGTCCGCCGCGTGCTCCTACCCATGAGTGGCCCAAGGGCCGAGACATGACCTCAAGGGAAGTGAGAACACGATGCGGAACCAGCTATCGCCCCACTTGCGGCCGGTGCGCGACGTCGAGACGCCGTCACTGCAGTTCCGGACGATCCATGGCTACCGCCGCGCCTTCCGGATCGCGGGGTCGGGACCGGCTCTGCTGCTGATCCACGGCGTCGGCGACAAATCCGCGTCGTGGGGCCCGGTGCACGCCAAGCTTGCGCAACGGTTCACGGTCGTCGCGCCGGACCTGCTGGGCCACGGCGAGTCCGACAAGCCACGCGCCGACTACTCGTTGGCGGCCTTCGCGAACGGCATGCGCGACCTCCTCGCCGTGCTCGGTATCGACCGCGTCACCGTCGTCGGCCATTCGTTCGGTGGCGGCGTCGCGGCGCAATTCGCCTATCAGTATCCCCAGCTGGTGGAGCGCATCGTGCTGGTGAGTGCCGGCGGCGTCGCGCAGGACGTGAGCTTCGCGTTGCGGTTGGCGGCGAGCCCGATGGGCAGCGAAGCGCTGGCCATGGTGCGCTTGCCGGGCGCGCTGCCTGTCATGCGGGTCGTTGGCCGCGCCATTCAAACCCTGTTGGGTTCCACCAAATTCGGGCGCGACGCCGTCGATACCGTGAACCTGCTCGAGGGCTTCCAGGACCCCGCCGCGCTGGCGGCGTTCGCACGCACCCTGCGATCGGTGGTGGACAGCCGCGGGCAGTTCGTCACCATGTTGGATCGCAGCTACCTCATGCAAACCGTTCCGGTGCAGATCATTTGGGGCGAAGACGACTTGATCATCCCGGTGGACCATGCTCACACGGCCCACGCGGCGATGCCCGGTTCGCGCCTGGAGATTTTCGAAAAGTCCGGACACCAGCCGCATCACGACCATCCCGACCGCTTCGTCGAGGTTGTCGAACGGTTCATCGACACGACCCGGCCGGCGTACCACGACCAAGAACTGCTGGGCACGCTGCTGCGAAGCGGCGCTTTCGAAGATGTCGCGCCCACCGCGGCGGCGGTGTCCTAGGCCGTCAGCGAGCGCCGTATCTCGGCGCCGGTATCCAACACGAGCAGGATCAGGGTGCGCAGCGCGTCGTCGGCCAAGCCCGCGCCGGGAAAGTTGTACCGCAGCATCACATCCGCGGTCTTCGCCGCGCCCTTGCCGGAGTTGCGCTGCACCGCCTTGTCGCTGACCTTCTGGACGAGGGTCACGGTGCCGAAGTTGCTGTCGTGCGCCTGCTTGGCCACCAGATCGCTGACCTTCTTGGTCAACGGCAGGTCCCACACCAGGATCTGGGTCAGCGACACCAGGTCGAGGCCCTCGGCGATGTTCACCACCCGCAGCGACGCGAACGTGCCGTCGTGGTGAACCGTCAGTGCGCCGTCGGCTTCGTCCTCGACGGGCAGCACGTCGCGGAGGATGGACGCCAGGCGCTCCTGCAGTGATGGCATTACGCGCTCCCGAACCGTCGGTTGCGTTCCGCGTATTCCTCGCAGGCGGCCCACAAGTCGCGGCGGTCATAATCGGGCCACAGCTTGTCTTGAAAGATGTACTCCGCATAGGCGGCCTGCCACAACATGAAATTGCTGGACCGCTGTTCACCCGAAGTCCGCAGGAAAAGATCCACATCGGGGATGTCGGGCCGCTGCATGTGACGCGAGATCGTCGCCTCGCTGATCCGCTCGGGATTCAGCCTGCCCGCCTGCACCAGTCGTGCTATTTCCCTTGTCGCATCGGCGATTTCGGCGCGACCGCCGTAGTTCACGCAGTAGTTGACCGTGATGACGTCGTTGCTGCGCGTCATGGCCTCCGCGATCTCCAATTCGTTGATGACGCTGCGCCACAGCCGTGGCCGCGAACCCACCCAACGGATCCGCACCCCGATCGTGTTGAGGTTCACGCGGCGCATGCGTACCACGTCGCGGTTGAATCCCATCAGGAAGCGGACTTCCTCGGGGGAACGCTTCCAGTTCTCGGTGGAGAAGGCATACAGGCTGAGCCATTTGATGCCGAGTTCGATGGCACCGCAGACGATGTCGATCACGACGGCCTCACCCGCCTTATGGCCGTCGGTGCGGTTCAGCCCGCGTTGGGTTGCCCAACGGCCGTTGCCGTCCATCACGATGGCGACGTGATTGGGCAATCGGTCGGCCTCGATCCTGGGCGCGGCCGCCTTCGAGACATGCTGCGGTGGCCGGCACGGGCCGCCGTCGGCGGCGGGTGGCAGCTCCGGGAAGACAACCGGCCATGTCGACTTGTCGGGAAAGGTCGGGTAGTCGTGGGGCGCGGGGGGCAGCTGCGGGAAGTCGCTGAACTTGTGCTTGCGCTCGGCCGTTCGCCGGGACCCGGTGACCCGGTACTTAACCACAGGCCTCATCCTGCCCGATCAGCGCCGCGCGCCGTTCGGCGATCTGCCTGTCGATTTGATAGTTGCGCTCCACCAGAGGCAACGTTTTGAGCTGCCGCTCCAGATGCCATTGCAGGTGCGCAGCGACCAATCCGCTGGCATAGCTTCGATGGGATTGCGGCGCCGCCTGGGCGGCCTCCCAATCGCCGTCGTGCAGCGCGGACATCAGGTCCAGGACGCCCAGTGGCGGTGTGGTGGCACCGGCCGGGCGACACTGCGGGCAAATGCTGCCTCCGGCGGCGATGTGAAATGCCCGATGCGGGCCCGGGGTGGCGCACCGGGCGCACTCAGTCAGCGCCGGTGCCCATCCGGCGATGCCCATGGCGCGCAGCAGATAGGCGTCCAAAAGCAGGTCACGGGGACGGCGTCCGTCGGCCACCGCCCGCAGCGCGCTCACGGTTAGCCGGTGCAGGGCCGGGGCGGGGGCCCGCTCCTCACCGGCGAGGCGCTCGGCGGTTTCCAGCATCGCGCATCCGCAGGTGTATCGGCCGTAGTCGCTGACGATGTCGGTGGCGAACGCGTCGATGGAAACGACCTGGGTGACGATGTCGAGGTTGCGCCCGGGGTGCAGCTGCGCATCGATGTGCGCGAAGGGCTCCAGCCGTGCGCCGAATTTGCTGCGGGTGCGCCGCACTCCCTTGGCCACCGCGCGAACCAGCCCGTGATCGCGTGTCAATAGGGTCACGATCCGGTCGGCTTCGCCGAGCTTGTGCTGGCGCAGCACAACAGCCCGGTCTCGATACAGCCGCATCACAATAGTTTTGCACCCCGCCGCGACATTGCGGGGATCCGCGCCGTTAGTCTCGTACCCCGTGGTCGGCGCTTCTGAGTCCGTTTCCGGGTCCGCTTACGGGTCCCGCAGCCAGCGCCTGCCCACGCTGACCGACCTGCTCTATCAGCTTGCCAGCCGCTCGGTGACGTCCGTCACATTGGTGCGCCGCGCCCTGCACGCCATCGATCTCAGTCAGTCCACCCTCAACGCGTTCCGCGTGGTACTCACCGAGTCGGCGCTGGCCGACGCCGCCGAGGCCGATCGGCGGCGGGCCGCCGGCGACACCGCACCATTGCTGGGCATCCCGATCGCGGTGAAGGACGACGTCGACGTTGCCGGGGTGCCGACCGCCTTCGGTACCGAGGGGTATGTGCCCCCGGCCACCCACGACGCCGAGGTGGTGCGCCGCCTGAAGGCGGCCGGCGCGGTGATCGTCGGCAAGACGAACACCTGTGAACTGGGCCAGTGGCCGTTCACCAGCGGACCGGGGTTCGGACACACCCGCAACCCCTGGTCGCGGCGGCACACCCCGGGCGGGTCGTCCGGCGGCAGCGCAGCCGCGGTGGCCGCGGGACTCGTCACCGCAGCTATCGGCTCCGACGGCGCCGGCAGCATCCGGATCCCCGCCGCGTGGACCCACCTGGTGGGCATCAAGCCGCAGCGCGGCCGGATCTCGACGTGGCCGTTGCCGGAGGCGTTCAACGGCATCACGGTCAACGGCGTACTGGCGCGCACCGTGGCCGATGCCGCGCTGGTGCTCGACGCCGCGTCCGGAAACGTCGACGGCGACCGGCACAAGCCGCCCCCGATCAAGGCGTCGGACTACGTCGGGATCGCGCCCGGTCCGCTGAACATCGCGGTGTCAACCCGGTTCCCTTACACCGCTTTTCGGCCCAAGTTGCATCCCGACATCCTGGCCGCGACCCGGAGCGTGGCCAGGCAACTCGAGCTGCTGGGCCACAGCGTGCAGACCGGCAACCCCGACTACGGGCTGCGGTTGTCGTGGGACTTTCTCGCCCGGTCCACGGCGGGTCTTCGGGATTGGGAAGAACGGCTGGGCGACGGCGTCAACTGGGACCCCCGCACCCTGGCCAACATGCGGATGGGCCATGTGCTGGGTCAGGCGATCCTGCGCAGCGCGCGCCTCCATGAGGCCGCGGCCCAGCGCCGGGTGGGGTCGATCTTCGACATCGTCGACGTGGTGCTGGCCCCGACGACCGCGCAGCCGCCCCCGTTGGCGCGCGCGTTCGACCGGTTGAGCGGCTGGGGCACCGACCGCGCCATGATCGCGGCGTGCCCGCTGACCTGGCCGTGGAACGTGCTGGGCTGGCCGTCGATCAACGTGCCCGCGGGGTTCACCTCCGACGGCCTGCCGATCGGTGTGCAGCTGATGGGCCCGGCCAACAGCGAGGGCATGCTGATCTCACTCGCGGCCGAGCTGGAGGCCGTCTGCGGATGGGCGAGCAAGCAACCCACGGTGTGGTGGCAGCACGGGTCGGCGTCACACGATTGAGCGGCGCTAAAACCCAAGCCGGCCAAGCTGTTTGGGGTCGCTCTGCCAGTTCTTGGCGACCTTGACCCGCAGGTCGAGATAGATCTTCGTCCCGAGCAGCTTCTCGATCTGACCGCGCGCGGCGGTGCCCACCTCCCGCAACCGGGCGCCGCCCTTGCCGATGACGATGCCCTTCTGGCTGTCCCGCTCGACGTAGAGCAGCGCGTGCACATCGATCAGGTCGTCACGATCCTCGCGGGGGTTGACCTCGTCAATCACCACGGCCAACGAATGCGGTAGCTCATCGCGAACTCCTTCGAGGGCGGCCTCGCGGATCAGCTCGGCCATCAGAACCTCTTCGGGTTCGTCGGTCAATTCCCCGTCGGGGTAGTAGGCCGGGCCGACCGGTAGCGCGGCGGCCAGCACGTCGGTCAGGACGTCGACCTGGGCGCCGGTCGCCGCCGACACCGGGACGATCTCGGCCGAACCGTCGACCAGTTCGCTGACCGCGACGAGCTGCGCGGCCGCCCTGTCCCTGGGCACTTTGTCGATCTTGGTGACGATGACGACGAGTGTGGTCTTCGGCGCGACCGAACGAATCTGCTCGACGATCCAGCGATCTCCCGGGCCGATCCCCTCGTCGGCCGGGATGCACAGCCCGATGACGTCGACCTCGGCGTAGGTGTCGCGGACCAGGTCGTTGAGCCGCTTGCCCAGCAGCGTGCGCGGCCGGTGCAAGCCCGGGGTGTCGACCAGAACGATCTGGAAGTTGTCGCGGTGCACGATGCCGCGAATGGTGTGGCGGGTGGTCTGCGGCCGCTTCGAGGTGATCGCCACCTTGGTGCCGACCAGAGCGTTCGTCAGCGTCGACTTGCCGGTGTTCGGCCTGCCGACCAAACACACGAAACCGGAATGGAATTCAGTCATGGGCGAGCGCGCACACCCGTCACAAGACGTTCCCGTCGCGATCGGTGAGGATGACCACCGCCGTCGGGGACAATTCGCGGACCGCGGCGATGCCGGGATCGTCGGCCGACGCTGCCACCAGCACCGCGGCCTCCAGGCCGGTCGCCCCGCTGGATGCCGCGGCGGCCACCGCGGCCTGCAGACCGGTCAGCCGCAACGTCGACAAGCTCACCGGCGCGGCCGCGTATGTGCGGCCATCGACGTCGCGCACGGCGGCGGCGCCGTCAGCCTCGAAGACGTGCTGGAAGAAATCGTCGGGGAGATCGC
>NZ_MBET01000119.1:0-50163 GCF_001954215.1 Mycobacterium sp. IS-2888 | reverse complement strand
CGCTCGGCGACCGCGATCTGCTGATCCTTGGTGGCCAACTGAGCCGACGGGGCGTACTCGCCGCCGCCATGCCCGGCGGCGGAAGCGGCGCATCCGGGGGAGGCGCGTCTGCCGGCGGAGCGTCCGGCGGTGGCGGCGGCGCCAGCCAGGGCGGTGGTGCCAGCGGCCCGCCGTTGAGCCAGGGCAGATCAAGGCCGGCCGGTGCCGGTGCCGGGGCGGGAGCCTCGCGCGGCGTCGGGCCCGACAGCGGACCACCGCACACGGGCCAGGCGCCGCGGCCTTGGGTGGCCAGCACCCGCTCGGCGACCGCGATCTGCTGATCCTTGGTGGCCAACTGAGCCGACGGGGCGTACTCGCCGCCGCCATGCCCGGCCCAAGTGGCCGCGGTGAATTGCACACCGCCGTAAAAGCCGTTGCCGGTATTGATTCCCCAGTTGCCGCCCGACTCGCAACGGGCTACTTGATCCCATTCGCCATCGGTGGCCGCTGCGGCCTGGCCGGCCAGGGCGATGCTGCCGCCGCCAAGAACCGCCCCCGTGAAGGCGATCTTGGCGACGCTGATGTTGGAACTAGTGGGCTTACGGTGCCGTCCACTCATGCGCGCCGAAATTTCCTCTCTCGTACGCGCCTGCGAGGTCAGCTGTCGGGTTCGGGTGGGAGAGGCTACCCGGCCGGCGTCGTCCTGCCGACGACACCGGCTTCACCCCAAGGAGCCGCATGCGACTCCAGTCCGATCACGGTGGACCGTGGGTCCCCCGCCTCCATCCAGGTACGGATTCCCCGCCCTATTGGATGGAGCTCGGCGCGATAGGGAGGGGAGGAACGCCACCGGTAACTTGGCGAGCCTCCGCAGACGCTAGCGGGTTCTGTTGGTCTCGTCACGTTGGGCGACACCGGGCGTTTCCCTCACGGTCACGGGGAAAACCGCCAGGAACGTCGCGCGATCGCGCAGGTCAGAGCGCCCGAGATCGGAGCGTGTCCGCGCCGTTATCAATCCGTTATGTGACGCGTTTCACACCCTCAGCCGCCGGCGAACGGGGGCAGCACGTCGACCGTGTCGCCTGATCGCAACGCCTTGGTCTCGTCGCGAACGGCGATTCCGTCGCACAAATACGAGCATCGACTCAGCACCGTGGCCAGACGAGTACCCGGAACCGCCAGTCGTTCAACCAATTCGGCCACCGTGGTGCCCGGCCGCAGGATCACCGACTCCGATTCGGCTCCGGCGGCGGCGCGCGCGGCGGCGAAGTAGCGAACCGTGACCTGGATTCCGTCAGGTTCGACAGGCAGTTCAGCCACCGATCGAACTCATCGGCCGGTCGGGCTGGATGAAGTTGGGGTCGTTGATGCCGTGCCCGGCGGGCTTGCCCCACATCGCGGTACGCCAGGCCGCCTCGATCGCGTCATCGGGCGCGCCGCTACGCAACAGGCCGCGAAGGTCGGTCTCCTCGGCCGCGAATAGGCAGCTGCGAATCTGGCCGTCGGCCGTCAGCCGGGTGCGATCACACGTCGAGCAGAAGGCGTGCGACACCGATGCGATGACGCCGAACTTTCCGGCCGGCGTGTTCGGGCCCGTGTCCACCAGCCAGAGCTCGGCCGGCGCCGAGCCACGCGGCGCGGGATCGGGCCGCAGCCGAAAGTGCGGGCGCAGCGCCTCCAGCACTTCGTCGGCCGTCAGCGCGGCCTCCCGGCGCCATTGGTGCCCGGCGTCCAGCGGCATCTGCTCGATCACCCGCAGTTGGTAGCCGTGCTCCAGGCAGAACCGCAACAGCTCGACCACGTCCTCCCGTCCGGTAGCGGGATCGAGCACGGCGTTCACCTTCACCGGTGTCAGGCCGGCCTCCTTGCAGGCGGCCAAACCGGCCAGCACGTCGGTGAGCCGGTCCCGGCGCGTGATGGCCGCGAACCGTTTCCGGTTCACGCTGTCCAGGGAGATGTTGACCCGGTCCAGTCCCGCCTCGGCGAGCGCAACGGCGCGGCGCGCCAGCCCGACGCCGTTGGTGGTCAGCGAGATCTCCGGTCGCGGCCGCAGGCCGGCCGCGGCGGCGACCACCTCTTCGAGATGGCGGGCCAACAGGGGCTCCCCGCCCGTGAACCGCACGCTGGTGATGCCGAGCCGGGTCACCGCAATGCGCATCAGCCGGGTCAGCTCGTCGGCCCGCAGCAGTTGCTCCCCGGGCAGCCAGTCCAGCCCCTCGGCGGGCATGCAATAGCTGCAGCGCAGGTTGCAGCGATCGGTCAGCGACACCCGCAGGTCGGTGGCGGCCCTGCCGTACGTGTCAAGCAGCGGGCCGTCGGTTGGGGCGTCGCTGGTACGGCCCGCGTTCGTTCCGGGCACCGTCGGGACACCGAGCGCGGTCAGCGTCATGCGGCCACCAGTCCTACGGCCGGCGAGTCGACCGGAACGATTTCCTTGCCCAGCGGCATCAGCGACACCGGGATCAATTTGAGGTTGGCCAGCGCCAGCGGAATGCCGATGACGGTGATCGCCATCGCCACCGCGCTCACCAAATGACCGATCGCAAGCCACAATCCGAACAGCAAGATCCAGATGACGTTTCCGATCAGGGCGCCCGTGCCGGCCGTCGGCTTTTCGACGATCGTCCGGCCGAATGGCCATAACGCGTAGGACGCGATCCGCAGCGAGGCGAAGCCGAAGGGGATGGTGATGATGAGCAGAAAACTGATCAGCGCCGCCACCAAGTATCCGGCGGCCATCCAGAGGCCGCCGAACACAAGCCAGATAATGTTCAGGATCAGGCGCATATCTCCTCCAGCGGTCCTCCCAGCCTACCGAGTAACCCCTAAACGGGGGTGCTGGGCGGGCGGCCACCCGAGTAGGATCTGAATCCGCATCGCGTCCTGCACAGGCGGGGCGCTTCTTGTGTTGTCCATTCCTAGTTATCCGTCAGACAAGCAGGTGAGACGAGTGCCGACCGGCAAGGTGAAGTGGTACGACGCCGACAAGGGGTTTGGCTTCCTGTCGCAGGAGGACGGCGAGGACGTCTACGTCCGCTCGTCGGCGTTGCCCGCGGGTGTCGAGGGCCTCAAAGCCGGGCAGCGCGTGGAATTCGGTGTGGCCTCGGGCCGGCGGGGACCGCAAGCGTTGAGCCTCAAGCTGATCGATCCGCCGCCCAGCCTGTCCAGGCCGCGCCGCGAGGGGCCCGCCGAGCACAAGCACAGCCCCGACGAGCTGCACGGCATGGTCGAGGACATGATCACGCTGCTGGAGAGCACCGTGCAGCCGGAGCTGCGCAAGGGGCGCTACCCGGACCGCAAGACGGCCCGCCGGGTCTCCGAGGTGGTCAAGGCAGTCGCGCGGGAGCTCGACGCCTAAACCCCGACAACGACCCAGAACGCACTGCCCCTCGAAGCTACCGGGTGGTAACTTCGAGATTCGTAGGCGTGGTATCCGGGCCAGTATTCACGCGTCGTGTGAGTCGTTAGCGAGGAGGCTGCGATGGCACAGCAAGCGCAGGTCACCGAGGAGCAGGCGAGAGCACTCGCCGAGGAATCCCGCGAAAGTGGTTGGGATAAACCGTCGTTCGCCAAAGAGTTGTTCCTCGGGCGTTTTCCGTTGGAGCTCATCCACCCATTTCCCAAACCGTCCGACGCCGACGAGGAGCGCATCCGCGCGTTTCTCGACAAGCTGCGGCAGTTTTTGGACACCGTCGACGGCAGCGTCGTCGAGCGCGACGCGCAGATTCCCGATGAATACGTGAAGGGCCTGGCCGAATTGGGCTGCTTCGGCATGAAAATACCGGCCGAATACGGCGGCCTGGGCATGTCGCAAGTCGCCTACAACCGCGCCCTGATGATGATTTCGAGCGTCCATCCCAGTCTTGGCGCGCTGTTGTCGGCCCATCAGTCGATCGGGGTACCTGAGCCGCTCAAACTCGCCGGGACCGACGAACAGAAGCGGAAGTTCTTGCCGCGCTGCGCCGCTGGGGCCATCTCGGCCTTTCTGCTTACCGAACCGGATGTGGGCTCGGACCCGGCGCGCCTGGCGTCGACGGCGACCCCGATTGAAGATGGCAAGGCGTACGAACTCGAGGGCGTGAAGTTGTGGACCACCAACGGCGTGGTCGCCGAACTGCTGGTGGTCATGGCCCGGGTGCCCAAGAGCGACGGGCACCGCGGCGGGATCAGCGCCTTCGTGGTCGAGGCCGATGCGCCCGGGATCACCGTGGAGCGGCGCAACAAGTTCATGGGGCTGCGCGGCATCGAGAACGGCGTGACTCGGCTGCACCGGGTGCGGGTGCCCAGCGAAAATCTGATCGGCCGCGAAGGCGACGGGCTCAAGATCGCGCTGACCACACTCAACGCCGGACGGCTGTCGCTGCCCGCGAGCGCGACGGGGTCGGCCAAGTGGGCGTTGAAGATCGCCCGCGAATGGTCCGGGGAGCGTGTGCAGTGGGGCAAGCCGCTGGCCAAACACGAAGCGGTGGCCAGCAAGATCTCGTTCGTCGCCGCGACGTGCTACGCGCTTGATGCCGTGCTCGAGTTGTCTTCGCAGATGGCCGACGAGGGGCGCAACGACATCCGCATCGAGGCGGCGTTGGCCAAATTGTGGGCCAGCGAAATGGCCTGCGTGATCGTTGACGAGGTTTTGCAGATCCGGGGTGGGCGGGGCTATGAGACCGCGGAGTCGTTGGCCGCGCGCGGCGAGCGCGCAGTGCCGGTCGAACAGGTGGCCCGGGACCTGCGGATCAATCGCATCTTCGAAGGCTCTAGCGAGATCATGAGGCTGCTCATCGCCCGCGAAGCGGTCGATGCCCACTTGAGCGCGGCCGGCGACCTCGCCAAGGCCGACGCCGGTCTGCGGCAGAAGGCCGCCGCGGCGGTCGGCGCGAGCGGGTTCTACGCAAAGTGGTTGCCTCAGCTGGTCTTTGGTGAAGGGCAGCGACCGAAGGCCTACAGCGAGTTCGGCCCGCTGGCAACGCACCTGAGGTTCGTCGAACGCTCGACGCGCAAGCTGGCGCGCAACACCTTCTACGGGATGGCACGGTGGCAGGCCAAGCTGGAGCAACGGCAGGGATTCCTGGGCCGCATCGTCGATATCGGTGCCGAGCTGTTCGCGATGTCCGCGGTGTGCGTGCGCGCCGAGGGCCAGCGGGCCGCCGACCCGACCGTGGGGAAGCAGGCGTACGAGGTGGCCGCGACGTTCTGCCAGCAGGCAACCCTCCGCGTCGAGGCGCTGTTCCACGCGCTGTGGAGCAACACCGACAGCACGGACGTCCAGCTGACCCACGACGTCATGGAGGGCCGCTACACCTGGCTCGAGGCGGGGATCGTCGACCAGTCGGAGGGGACCGGGCCGTGGATCGCGCACTGGGAACCGGGCGAGTCGACCGAGACCAACCTGGCTCGGCGGTTTCTGACGGTGTCCGCCGCGCCGACGGAGGCGAATCTCTAGGAGGCGCAGTCGTCGTCATGGCCACCTACGTTGCCGGGGCGGGTGAATTCACTCGCGACACCAACTACATCACCACCCGCATCACTGCCGACGGGCGCGATGGTTATCCCGTAGAGCCGGGCCGGTATCGGCTCGTGGTTGCCCGCGCCTGCCCGTGGGCCAACCGCACGATCATCGTGCGGCGGCTGCTGGGCCTGGAAGGCGTTCTCTCCATTGGTTTTTGCGGTCCCACCCACGACGAGCGCAGCTGGACTTTCGACCTCGACCCGGGCGGCGTCGACCCGGTCCTGAAGATCCCGCGGCTACAGGACGCCTACTTCAAGCGGTTCCCCGACTACCCCAAGGGGATCACCGTCCCGGCGATCGTCGACATCCCGACCGGCGCGGTGGTCACCAACGATTTCGCGCAGATGACGCTGGATTTCTCCACGGAGTGGACCGCCTACCACCGCGAGGGCGCGCCGCAGCTATACCCCGAGCCGCTGCGGGCCGAGATCGACGAGGTGAGCAAAAGGATCTACACCGAGATCAACAACGGCGTCTACCGCTGCGGCTTCGCCGGGTCGCAGCAGGCCTACGATGCCGCCTACGACCGGCTGTTCACCGCATTGGATTGGGTGAGCGATCGCCTGAGCGCGCAGCGATACCTGGTGGGCGACACCATCACCGAAGCGGACGTGCGGCTGTTCACCACGCTGGCCCGCTTCGATCCCGTCTACCACGGCCACTTCAAGTGCAATCGAAGCAAACTGTCCGAGATGCCGGTGTTGTGGGCATACGCGCGCGACCTGTTCCAGACGCCCGGTTTCGGCGACACCATCGACTTCGTCCAAATCAAGCAGCACTACTACATCGTGCACGCCGACATCAATCCCACCAGGATCGTTCCCAAGGGGCCGGACCTGGCAGGCTGGCTGAGTCCACACGGCCGGGAAGCGTTGGGAGGCAGGCCTTTCGGAGACGGGACGCCTCCCGGGGCGCCGCTCGAGGCTGAGCGGGTCCCGGCCGGTCACGGCGCGTAACCCCTCCGCCGAACGTCGACTTGTTGGGCGAAATCGAATCGAGTGTGCGCCCACGGCGGCGACACGCCGCTGGAGGCCGCCCTGAGCGCACACTCAACGCCCTAAAGGGCTAAGAAACCAGGCGCACTGACCATTCCGCGTGCGGGGCATCGCGCAGCTCGCCGGAGGGATCAACCACCAGCGTCAGCAACTGCACCACGATCCCGGTCAATCGCCCCCGATGCGGGTCGACCGTCGGAATGGTGACCGCGAGCCGGGTCCCCGGGCGAAACATGGTGGTGGCCGTGTTCGCGGGATCCTCGTACACCTGCAGCAGCCGCCACGGTGCCCGCGAAATGGCCTCGGGCACCGAGAGCTGCACCGGATAGCGGTCGGTGACCTTCAATTCGCCCTGCGCCTGCGGTGTTTGACAGTCCTCGAGGTTGAGCACGTTGCAGTAGAGGTACGGCCCCACCCGGGTCAGATGCCCATGCGAATACACGCTGATCTCGGGTCGCTGCGGGCCGGGCCGGCGCACGAGTAGCCAGGTTCCCACCCCGGCGCCCACGGCCAGCAGTGCCACCAGGGCCGTAAGCAGAACGGCGACACCGCGTTTCACTCCGGCACCGCCGCCGGACGCCGGCCGTGACCGCGGTGCATGCTCTCCTGCTCGACCATGACCGGCCGGTTACCCCCGAGGCCGGGAATCAACGAGTTGCCGCGGAAGCTGACGACGGTCTGCGCCAGCCCCAGAATGAGCAGGGCGCTGACCGCGGTGAAGCCGACCCACAATTCGGTGTAGACCATGACGCCGAGCGCACCGCCGAGCACCCAGGCCAGCTGCAGCGTCGACTCCGACCGTCCGAACCCCGATGCCCGCGATTCCTCGGGCAGGTCGTGTTGCAACGACGCGTCCAGGGACGCCTTCGCGATCGCGCTGGAACCCGAGGTGACCAGGGTGGCTATCACGGCCACCAGCAGGTTGCCCGCCACGGCTGCGGCCAGGGCGACCGCGCACACCGCCACCGTGCAGCGCACCACCAGCACGGCCGGCCTACCCAATTTCAGCCGTGCGCTGGTGAAGTTGCCGGCGAAATTGCCGATCGCGGCCGCGGCGCCGATCATCCCCAGCATGGCGAGCTGGGCCCAGCCGTTGGCTTGGTGCGCCTTGGCGACGAACGCCGGATACAGGAACAGGAAGCCGACCATCACCTTGATGGTGCAATTGCCCCACAGCGAGGTGATGATGTTGCGGCCCAACGGTTGTCGCAGTGTCCCGCCGACCTTCTTGACTTCCTCGGGCCAGCTTCGCCGGAGCGGGTTGCTGTCCTTGCGATAGCTCAGGGTGGCGGGGACCTCGCCCGCGGTCACCTCGACCCAGCGCGGAATCCGCATCGACAGCAGGGCGCCGGCGACCGTGACCGCGACCACCACGAACAACGCCCCGGGCAGCTTGAACAGGTGGGTGCAGACGAACTCGACGCCGCCCGCGATGGCGCCGCCGACGATGGTGCCGCCCAGCAGCCCGAAGACGGTGAGCCGCGAGTTGACTCGCACCAGGTCGATACTCGGCGGCATCACCCTGGGCGTCACGGCACTGCGCAGCACGCTGAACGATTTCGAGAAGACCATCATGGCCAGCGCGCACGGATACAGCACCATCGACGGGAAGCTGCCGGTGGCCCCGTCGTAGTTCACGATCAGCACCACCGCCAACGCCGTGCGGAGCGCGAACGACAGTGCCAGCGCGACGCGGCGGCCGTGCTGCAACCGGTCCAGCGCCGGGCCGATCAGCGGAGCGATGACCGCGAACGGCGCGATCGTGATCAACAGGTACAGAGCAACTTTCGACTTGCTCTCCCCGCTGGCCGCCGCGAAGAACAGCGTGTTGGCCAATGCGACCGCCATCGCGGAGTCAACCGCGAAGTTCGCCACCACGGGCCAAGTCAGCGCCGTCAGGCCGGACTTGTCGGCGCCGTCCGCGGTGGCCGCCCGCTGGACCATCCAGTACATACGGGAGCCCATCTCGCGGCTTCGCTGGGCCGCCGCGCGGGTGACGGTGATCCGTTCGCCAGAGGCGGGCCCACGCGGCGGCGTGGGCGGGCGGTCCGGTTCCGGCTGCTGGCCCAGCGGTGGGAGATAGCGGTTTGCGCTGGGCGTGGGCGCCGAGCGGCGAGCCCGCCGGTAGTCCGGATCGTCGGCGGGGTAATTGGCCATGCCGGGGTGCTGGTTGCCCGACCCGTTGCGCGTCCGCCGGCCCGGGTGGGAGGCCACCCGGCCGGGATCGTCACGCCGCCGCCCAGACACAAATCAATTCTGTCCTATCCCGGCAGGCAACCGGGTGTGGCTCGCCAACCTAGTATTGGAGGCGCAGTGCAGAGAGGGGACAGCGTGACCGGATCCATCGGGGAATCCGCCGTGGCAACCGAGGCCGAGTGGCCGGCAGGGTTGGCGGCGGTGCTCACGGGTGCGGTCGACGCGGCCCGGGCGGCCGTCGTGGAGTTCGCTGGCGCCGAGGCCGTCGGGGATTACCTGGGCGTCAGCTACGAAGATCCCAGTGCTGCGACGCACCGGTTCCTGGCCCACCTGCCCGGCTACCAGGGATGGCAGTGGGCCGCCGTCGTCGCGGCCTATCCGGGCGCCGACCACGCGACGATCAGCGAAGTGGTGCTGGTGCCCGGCCCGACGGCGCTGCTAGCGCCCGAATGGGTGCCATGGGACCAGCGGGTGCGGCCCGGAGATCTGAGCCCCGGGGACCTCCTGGCGCCGGCCGCCGACGACCCGCGGTTGGTGCCCGGCTACGCCGCCAGCGGCGACCCGCAGGTCGACGAGACCGCCGCCGAAGTGGGGCTTGGCCGCCGCTGGGTGATGAGCGCATGGGGCCGCGCCGAGGCCGCCGAACGGTGGCACACCGGGGACTACGGTCCCGATTCGCCGATGGCGCGATCCACCAAACGCGTGTGCCGCGACTGCGGTTTCTTCCTGCCGCTGGCGGGATCGCTCGGCGCGATGTTCGGGGTGTGCGGCAACGAGCTTTCCGCCGACGGGCACATCGTCGACAAGCAGTACGGGTGCGGCGCGCATTCCGATACGCCCGCCGCCGCAGGCACCGGCTCACCTATGTATGAGCCGTACGACGACGGTGTGCTCGACGTCATGGACAAGCCCGCGGAGCAGCCCTCGCCGGAACCGGCGGACGAGCCCACGCGGGAACCGAGCGATTCGCCGGAGCCCCCCGCGGAGCCGTCGGACTAGCTTTTCTCGGCAGCGGCTTTGATGTTCGCGAGCGAGGCGTTCATGCCCTCGACCAATTCGCGTTCGAAGTTCGACGTTCCGCCGAAGAGCGTTTTCACCGAGACGTTCGAGAACGCGCTGACGCCGTTTTCGGCGTGCCGGCTCTCGATCACCCGCGTGCCCTGGCCGCTCGGCTCGAGCTCGTAGCTCCAGATCGTGCGATTGGTGTTGACCCGGAACGCCAGCTTCTTCTCCGGTACGACCTCGACGACGGTGCACGTGGTGGTCCAGAACAGGCGGTTACGCCGATTCAGGTTGAGGGTGCGCGTTCCGGGGCGCAGCGGGCCGAAGGGCTTCATCCACCGACACTGCGGGCTCCACTCGGGCATCCGTCGAAAGTCGGAAATCAACGCCCAAACCTTCGAAGCCGGCGCGTCGATGTCGACCTGCGCTTGAAGTAGCGGGGCTACCATTGCACCTCCCTATTTGGGGTCGAGATAGTTTTCGAGTCCCGTTTGCGCGCCACGGTCGCCGCGGCGGGCGGCGGCGACCTGTAACACGACGATGCTGCTGCCGAGCAACCCCGTGCCCAGCCCGGCGAGCGTCACCGGTCGCCAACCCTCGAGCGCCGGTACGACGAACGCGGCCGCCGCAGCGACCAGCCAACCCAGAAAGCCCACGACCACGACGGGCCAGACCTGGAGCAGCATCGGCGGCAGGGCCGGCGCTTCGGGGCTTTCGCCAGGTCCGGTCTCGCCGGGTGCGCTTTCGCCGGGTGCGACAGACATCACGCTCAACATAGCCTGCGCTCCGGCGTGGGGTGCGTTCGTGTTCCTAGTTATCGGCTTCCGATGTAACCTCGCGCCATGCCTGACAGCGATGCGCGGCTGGCCAGTGACTTGTCGCTGGCCGTCATGCGGCTGGCCCGCCAACTACGCTTCCGGAATCCGTCGTCGCCGGTGTCGTTGTCGCAGCTTTCGGCGCTCGCGACGCTGGCCAATGAGGGCCCAATGACGCCCGGCGCCCTGGCGATTCGGGAACGGGTCCGGCCGCCGTCGATGACCCGGGTGATCGCCTCGCTGGCCGACGAGGGCTTCGTTGACCGCGCGCCGCATCCCGTCGACGGCCGGCAGGTGCTGGTGTCGGTGTCCGAGTCCGGCGCCGAATTGGTCAAGGCGGCCCGGCGCGCCCGCCAGGAGTGGCTGGCCGAGCGGCTGGCGACGCTGGACAGCGACAAGCGCGCCACCTTGCGCGAGGCCGCCGATCTGATGTTGGCCCTGGTCGACGAAAGCCCGTGAGCGACGGCCCGAATGTCCAGGACGTCGACGATCCCGACGACCCGCGACTCGACGATTTCCGCGACCTGAACAGCGTCGACCGCCGTCCCGATCTGCCCAGCGGAAAAGCGTTGGTGATCGCCGAAGGTGTCCTGGTCGTGCAGCGCATGCTGGTGTCGCGGTTTACCCCGCACGCCCTGCTGGGCACGGACCGCAGGCTGGCCGAACTCAAAGCGGACCTCGCCGACTGCGCGGCGCCGTTCTACCGGGCCTCTGCCGAAGTCATGGCGCGGGTGGTCGGCTTTCACCTCAATCGCGGCGTCCTGGCGGCCGCGAGGAGGGTGCCCGAGCCGGCCGTCGCGCAGGTTGTCGACGGCGCCCGCACGGTCGCGGTGCTCGAGGGCGTCAACGACCACGAGAACCTGGGCTCGATCTTTCGTAACGCGGCGGGACTGGGCGTGGACGCGGTGGTGTTCGGCGGCGGCTGCGCGGATCCGCTGTATCGCCGCGCGGTTCGGGTGTCGATGGGCCATGCGCTGCTGGTGCCGTACGCCCGGGCGGCAACCTGGCCTGGTGACCTGATTACGCTGAGGGACAAGGGATTTCGTCTGCTTGCGATGACTCCGCACGGCCGGGCCTGCGCGCTGGCCGAGGCGATGGCCGCGGCGCGCGACGAACGTGTTGCGGTGTTGGTGGGCGCCGAGGGGCCCGGGTTGACGCCGGCCACGCTGCGATTGAGCGATGTGCGGGTACGCATTCCGATGTCGCGCGGCACCGACTCGCTCAACGTCGCGACCGCGGCCGCTTTGGCGTTCTACGAGCGGGTTAGGCTCGGCCCGTGAGCGACCAGCGCTCCCAGTCTGTGCCGTGGGCAACGGGTTTGACGGTGGCCGGGTTCGTCGCGGCGGTGACCGCGGTCGCGATCGTCGTGCTCAGCCTCGGGCTGGTGCGAGTACATCCGCTGTTGGCCGTCGGGCTCAACATCGTCGCGGCCGGGGGACTGGCGCCGACGTTGTGGGGGTGGCGACGCACCCCGGTGCTGCGCTGGTTTGTGTTGGGTGCCGGCGTAGGTGTGACGGGCGCGTGGCTGACGCTGCTCGCGCTGGCGGTGTCGTAGCTAGCGCTGCCCGCCGGAGCGCACCCCGAGCAGTACGTCCTCCCACGCGGGAATGACCGGCTTGCCGCGTCGCGTGTGCACCGGCTGCTCTTGCGGCGTTGCGACGGCCGGCTTCACCGGCGTCGCGACCGACGGCTTCGCGGGCTCGTCGAAGTCGACGTGGGCCACCGGCGCCACCGGCCGCAGCGGACGCTCGAAGTTCGGGTCGATCAGCTCACTGGCCGCGTCGTCGATCGCGGTGACCGTGCCGCCGTGAGCGCCCGGCGTGAAGCAGAAGTGTGCGTTGTTGTCGGAGCGGCCGGCCTTCCACGCGAGCTGCACCGTCCATCGGTTGTCTTCGTTGCGCCAGGCGTCCCAGCTGAGCTTCTCGTGGTCGAGGCCCCGCGTCACCAGCGCGGCGCTGACGGTCTCCAGCAGAGTGAGCACCGCGGGCCCGTCGTCGAGCATCGGATGTGCGGCCGTTGCCAGCTCCGCCGCGCGAAAACGCTCCAGCAGCACCGGGTGGGCGAAGCGGCGGATCCGCGCGATGTCGGAACCCGACGCCGCGGCCACTTGCTCGACGGAGGCGCCCGCACGGATCTTGGCCTGAATCTCTTTGGGGCTCAGCATGTTGGTGACGTCGATCTCGAGGTGCGGTTGCTCCGGCTGCGCGGTTTCGCCGTTCAGCGCGGCCCGCAATCGGTCGTCGATCGCCAGCCTGAACTCCTCTGCGGGATCATCGCTCTCGCAGACGATGTATTTGCTGTCGGCATCGAGCCTAACCATTTTGAGTTCCCGCATGGTGTTCTCCTCGCAGGCTCCGTGCAGGTCAGCGACGGACCCGTCACGTGCGCACTCTAGTCCAGCCGACGCCCATCACCTGTGCTGACACGCTGGGCGGTTGCGTGCGGATTGCCGGCGGGTTAAAGCCGTTCGACCACCCAGTCGACACACTGGGTGAGGGCGCTGACGTCGTCGGGCTCGACCGCGGGGAACATCGCGACCCGCAGCTGGTTGCGGCCGAGTTTGCGGTACGGCTCGGTGTCGACGATGCCGTTGGCCCGCAGGATCGATGCGACCGCCGCGGCGTCGACGTCGTCGACGAAGTCGATCGTGCCGACCACCTGGGAACGCAGCCCGGGATCGGCGACGAACGGCGTCGTGTACGGCCGCTCCTGCGCCCAGGAGTACAACCGCTGCGACGAGTCGGCCGTGCGCTTGACCGCCCAATCCAGCCCGCCGTTGCCCAACAGCCAGTCGAGCTGTTCGGCCAGCAGGGCCAGGGTGCCGATCGCGGGCGTGTTGTACGTCTGGTTCTTCAGGCTGTTCTCCACCGCGATAGGCAGCGACAGGAAGTCGGGCACCCAGCGACCGGACGCGGCGATCGACTCGACCCGGGCCAGCGCGGCCGGGCTCATGATCGCCAGCCACAGGCCGCCGTCGCTGGCGAAGTTCTTCTGCGGCGCGAAGTAGTACGCGTCGGCGTCGGTGATGTCGACGGGCAGGCCGCCGGCGCCCGAGGTCGCGTCGATGACGACTAACGCGTCGCCCGAATCCGCCGGGCGCTGGACCGGCACCGCGACGCCGGTCGAGGTCTCGTTGTGCGCCCACGCGATCACGTCGACCGACGGATCGCTCCGCGGCTCCGGTGCGCTGCCGGGATCCGCCTTGACGATGATGGGATCCCCGATGAACGGGTTCTTGACGACGGCGGAGGCGAACTTCGAGCTGAACTCGCCATAGGAAAGGTGCAGCGAGCGCTTGTCGATCAGCCCGAAGGCCGCGGAATCCCAGAACGCCGTCGCGCCACCGTTGCCCAGGATGACCTCGTAACCGTCGGGCACCGAGAAAAGCTCCGCGAGTCCCGACCGGACCCGCCCCACCAGATTCTTGACCGGCGCCTGCCGGTGCGAGGTGCCGAACAACGCCGCCGCGGTGGTGCTCAGCGCCTGCAATTGCTCGGGTCGGACCTTCGACGGACCCGATCCGAAGCGGCCGTCGCGGGGTTTGAGGTCAGCGGGGATCTGGAGCTCGTCAGCCATGCCAGCCAGCGTAGTAAGCGGCGCGGGATCGGTGCTGCGGCGGCCCGGCCGCCGGCTTCTCGGTGTGAGCCAGGACACACGATTGGGCTGACCACTGGTCAGCCCACACTGCCCGGCGGGGTCTGGAACATTCCCGGTACCCGCGGTACTGTCTAGACACAGCACGTCCAAATGTAAACCTCGTTGGGGAGGGCTTGGATATGGCCAGGACGCGAATGGTCCGGCGTTGGCGCCGCAACATGGAAGTCCGCGACGACGTCGACTACGTCAACATGCTTGCCACACTGTCCGAGGGGTCGGTGCGGCGAAACTTCAACCCGTATACCGATATCGATTGGGAATCACCGGAATTCGCGGTCACGGACAACGATCCCCGCTGGATCCTGCCGAAGACCGACCCGCTGGGCCGCCATCCCTGGTATCAAGCCCAGTCCGACGAACGCAAGATCAAGATCGGCATGTGGCGCCAGGCCAACGTGGCCAAGGTGGGGCTGCACTTCGAGTCCATCCTGATCCGCGGGTTGATGAACTACACGTTCTGGGTGCCCAACGGGTCACCGGAGTACCGGTACTGCCTGCACGAGTCGGTCGAAGAGTGCAACCACACCATGATGTTCCAGGAGATGGTGAACCGCGTCGGCGCCGATGTGCCGGGGATGCCGCGGATGCTGCGCTGGATCTCGCCCCTGGTTCCGCTGGTCGCCGGACCGTTGCCGGTGGCGTTCTTCATCGGTGTGCTGGCCGGCGAGGAGCCGATCGACCACACCCAGAAAAACGTTCTGCGCGAAGGCAAGTCGCTGCACCCGATCATGGAGCGGGTGATGGCGATCCACGTGGCCGAGGAAGCCCGGCACATCTCCTTCGCTCATGAGTTCCTGCGAAAGAGGTTGCCGCAGTTGACTAAACGGCAGCGGTTCTGGGTCTCGCTGTACTACCCGCTGACCATGCGGGTGCTGTGCCAGGCGATCACCGTGCCGCCCAAGGCGTTCTGGGGGGAGTTCGACATTCCGCGCGAGGTCAAGAAGGAGTTGTTCTTCCGGTCGCCGGATTCGCGAAAGTGGTTGAGCGACATGTTCGCCGACGTCCGGATGCTGGCCAACGACACCGGGTTGATGGAAACCCGTTCGGCGCGGCTCATGTGGCGCCTGTGCAAGATCAACGGCAAGCCGTCGCGCTACCGCAGCGAACCGCAACGCCAGCATCTGGCCGCGGCGCCGGCCGCCTAGCGGTTCCGGGAGTTCTATGCCGCACGTTATTACCCAGTCGTGCTGCAACGACGGGTCCTGTGTCTTCGCATGCCCGGTGAATTGCATTCACCCGACACCGGACGAGCCTGGCTTCGCGACCTCGGAGATGCTCTACATCGATCCGGTGGCCTGCGTGGACTGCGGCGCCTGCGTGAGCGCCTGCCCGGTGGGCGCGATCGCGCCCGACACCCGGTTGGAGCCCAAGCAGCTGCCGTTCGTCGAGATCAACGCGTCCTTCTACCCGCCGCGGCCCGCGGGCGAGAAACTGCCGCCGACCTCGAAGCTGGCCGCGGTGATCCCGGCGGCGGAGGTGCGCGCCCGCCGTCAACCGCTGACCGTCGCGATCGTCGGGTCCGGGCCCGCGGCCATGTATGCCGCCGACGAGCTGCTGACCCAACATGGCGTGCGCGTCAACGTCTTTGAGAAGCTGCCCACGCCCTACGG
The DNA here is from genome assembly GCF_001954215.1 of Mycobacterium sp. IS-2888. NCBI lineage: Bacteria > Bacillati > Actinomycetota > Actinomycetes > Mycobacteriales > Mycobacteriaceae > Mycobacterium > Mycobacterium sp. IS-2888. The sequence continues at coordinate 34,406 of NZ_MBET01000119.1, read as the reverse complement.
CCTGGTTCGCGCGGGGGTGGCGCCGGATCATCAGAACACCAAGAAAGTCACTCAGCTGTTCGACCGGGTCACCCGTCATCGCCACTTCCGGTTCTATCTCAACGTCGAGATCGGCAAGCACTTGAGCCACGCCGACCTGCTGGCGCACCATCACGCCGTGCTGTACGCCGTCGGTGCGCCCGACGACCGCCGCCTGGACATCGAAGGCATGGGGTTACCGGGCACGGGAACCGCCACCGAATTGGTCGCATGGATCAACGGACATCCCGACTTCACCGAGCTGCCAGTCGATCTCAGCCACGAGCGGGTGGTGATCATCGGCAACGGCAATGTCGCCCTCGATGTGGCCCGTGTGCTCACGGCGGACCCGGACGACCTGGCCCGCACCGACATCTCCGATCGTGCGCTGGAGGCATTGCGCGGCTCAGCGGTCCGCGAGGTGGTGATCGCCGCGCGGCGCGGCCCGGCGCATTCCGCGTTCACGTTGCCCGAACTGATCGGGCTCACCGGCGCCTCGGAGGTCGTGCTCGATCCGGGCGATCAGCGGTTGGTGGCGCGCGATCTCGCGTCCACCTCGGACATGTTGACCCGGAACAAGCTGGAGATCGTGAGCAAGCTCGGCGATGCTTCGGCGCCGCGTGCGGACACCCGGCGGCCACGAGTCCGGCTGGCCTACCAGCTCACGCCCCGGCGCGTGCTGGGCCAGCATCGCGCCACCGGTGCCGAGTTCTCCGTCACCGGCACCGATGAGGTGCGCCGGCTGGACGCGGGCCTCGTGCTCACGTCGATCGGCTACCGCGGCAAGCCGATTCGCGATCTTCCATTCGACGAATCCGCGGCGGTCGTGCCGAACGAGGGCGGGCGCGTCGTCGATCCCGCCTCCGGTGGCCCGGTGCCCGGCGCTTACGTCGCGGGATGGATCAAGCGCGGACCGACCGGCTTCATCGGCACCAACAAGTCCTGCTCCTTGCAGACCGTGCACGCGCTGGTCGCCGACTTCAACACCGGCAGGCTGGCGGATCCGCTCGCCAAGCCGGACGCGCTGGACCGGCTGGTGCTTGCCCACCAGCCCGACGCCGTCGACTCCGCGGGGTGGGGCGCCATCGACGCCGCCGAGATCGCCCGCGGCAGCGACGCCAGTCGACCGCGCGTCAAGTTCACCGCCATCGGCGACATGCTTGCCGCCGCGGCCACGGCCAGGCCGGCGCCGTCGAGGCGCCGGCTGCTGGCCCGGCTGCGTGACTTCTAGCCGGCCTGCCCGGACATCGCCGCTTGAATGTCCTCGGGGCTGACCTCGCGCACCGGCTGACCTAACGACCAGTGATGCCCGAACGGGTCCTCGACCACGCCGTAGCGGTCGCCCCAGAACTGGTCGTCCAGCGGCGTCACCACGGTGGCGCCCGCGTCCAGCGCCTGCTGGAACTTGGCGTCGACGTCGGTGACCGTCAGATGGATCGTGACCGGCGTGCCGCCGAGTGACTTCGGCGTCATCGACTTGCCGCCGCACACTTCCGGGAAGTCGTCGTTGAGCATCACCAGCGAGCCGTTGATGCGCAGCGCGGCGTGGACCAATTTGCCGTCCGGGCGGGGCACCCGGCCCAGCTCAACGGCGCCAAAAGCCTTGACGTAGAAGTCGATCGCCGCTGCGGCGTCGCCAACGACGAGGTGTGGGGAAACTGCGGGTTCGATGTCGATTGCCATGCTGGCCTCCTTGCTGTCGGTCTCGTGCGCGGCCTCGGGCGGGGACCGCTCACGGTTATTGACTGCGCCCGCGATGCAAACTCATCGCGGCGATGGCCATTTAACCGCCGGGCACCGACAACTAGCGGACGCGAGCGTAACGCCAGGGCGAAAAATTGGGCCGAAGTTCGCCGTGACGTTACGCCCGCGGGCGGAAGCTCAGGCCGTGGTGAGCACCCGGTCCCAGCCCTGCACGGACTCCGGGCTGCGCGGCCCCGGCCCCACATAGATCGCCGACGGGCGGACCAGCTTGCCCAGCCGCTTCTGCTCGAGAATGTGCGCGCACCATCCGGCGGTGCGGCCGCAGGTGAACATCGCCGGCATCATGTGGGCCGGCACCTGGGCGAAGTCCAGGATCACCGCGGCCCAGAACTCGACGTTGGTCTCGATCGGGTGGTCGGGACGCCGTTCGCGCAGCTCGGCCAGCGCGGCCTGCTCGAGTGCGACCGCCACCTCGTAGCGCGGCGCACCCAGCCGTTCCGACGCTGCCCGCAGCACCCGCGCCCGGGGGTCTTCGGCGCGGTAGACCCGGTGCCCGAAGCCCATCAGCTTGTCGCCGCGGTCCAGGATCCCCTTGACCAGGCCGCGGGCGTCGCCGGTGCGCTCGACCTCCTCGAGCATCGGCAGCACCCGGGCCGGCGCCCCGCCGTGCAGCGGGCCGCTCATCGCCCCGATCGCCCCGGACAGGGCTGCCGCGACGTCGGCGCCGGTCGAGGCGATCACTCGCGCCGTGAACGTCGAGGCGTTCATGCCGTGCTCGGCCGCGGACACCCAATAGGCGTCGATGGCCTCGACGTGCCTGGGATCGGGCTCGCCCTGCCAGCGAGTCATGAATCGTGCTGTCACCGTAGAGCATTCGTCGATGACGCGCTGCGGGACCGCGGGCTGATAGATTCCGCGCGCCGACTGCGCGACATAGGACAGCGCCATCACCGACGCCCGGGCCAGTTGCGTGCGGGCGGTGGCGTCGTCGACGTCCAGCAGGGGCTTGTACCCCCAGATCGGCGCCAGCATCGCCAGGCCGGCCTGCACGTCGACGCGGACGTCGCCGGTGTGGATCGGCAGCGGGAACGGCTCTGCCGGAGGCAGTCCGCGGCCGAACTCACCGTCCACCAGCAAGCCCCACACCTCGCCGAACGTGACCCGCTGGCTCACCAGATCCTCGATATCGACGCCGCGATAGCGCAAGGCGCCGCCGTCTTTATCCGGCTCGGCGATCTCGGTGGTGAACGCGACCACACCGTTGAGGCCAGGGACGAAATCTTCCGGGACCACAGTCATGGGAAAATTCTCGCACCCCGCTTCCGGGCGGACGCTACCGGCCGGTAGCAAGCGCCGGTAGCGTTGGCGCGATGGCAGGACCAGACGACGACCACCTGCAACGAATGCGAGTCGAGTACGGGTCGGTCGAGCGGGACGGTGGTCCCGACCTCGACGCGGATTGGCTCGATGACGGTTGGCTTGCCTTGCTGCGCAAGTGGATTGACGACGCCGAACACTTCGGGGTGCCCGAACCCAATGCGTTTGTGCTGGCCACCGTCGCCGAGGGTAGGCCGATGAGCCGGTCGGTGCTGTGCAAGGGCGTGGACGAGACGGGGATCACATTCTTCACGAACTATGACTCAGCCAAAGGCATCGAGCTCGCGGCGACGCCGTACGCGTCGGCGACCTTCCCCTGGTATCTCCTGGGGCGACAGGTGCACGTCCGCGGCGCGGTGACCAAGGTCGACCCGAGGGTCACCGCGGAGTATTGGTCCAAACGGCCGCGCGGCTCGCAGCTTGGCGCGTGGGCCTCACACCAGTCGCAGCCGATCGCCTCGCGCGCGGCGCTGCTCGACCAGCTGGCCGACGTGACCGCGCGCTTCGCCGACGACGAGCGCATCCCGGTGCCACCGGGGTGGGGTGGCTACGTCATCGCACCCGAAGTGGTGGAGTTCTGGCAGGGCCGGGAAAACCGGGTGCACAACCGGATCCGGGTCATCGGCTCGCGGGTCGAGCGCCTCCAGCCCTGACCGAGGTGAGCAGCGGACGGGCCACGTAGCGCCCGTTGTGACGGGTCGCCTGATGATTGCCTAAGGAAGATCGTCGAGACCCACCCCGGGCAGGCGCTCCGCCACCATAACGACTACCTTCAGCTATAAGCACCTAGTCAGGGCAGCCATACCAGCCAGAGCGCAAAGGGGTTCTCGTGGCCGACACCGACGACACCGCAACTCTCAAGTACCCGGGAGGCGAGATCGACCTGGAGGTCGTCCACGCCACCGAGGGAGCTGACGGCATCGCGCTGGGCTCGCTGTTGTCCAAGACCGGCCACACCACGTTTGACAACGGGTTCGTCAACACCGCCGCCTGCAAGAGCTCCATCACCTACATCGACGGCGACGCCGGGATCCTGCGCTACCGCGGTTACCCCATCGAGCAGCTGGCCGAGAAGTCGACCTTCATCGAAGTCAGCTACCTACTGATCTACGGCGAGCTACCGGACAAGGAGCAGTTGGCCGAGTTCACCACCAAGATCCAGCGGCACACCATGTTGCACGAGGACCTCAAGCGGTTCTTCGACGGCTTCCCGCCCAACGCCCATCCGATGCCGGTGTTGTCCAGCGTGGTGAACGCGTTGAGCTCCTACTATCCGGATTCGCTGGATCCGATGGACAACGGGCAGGTGGAGTTGTCCACGATTCGTCTGCTGGCAAAGCTGCCCACCATCGCCGCGTACGCCTACAAGAAGTCGGTCGGACAGCCGTTCCTCTACCCGGACAATTCGCTGTCGCTGGTGGAGAACTTCTTGTGGATGACCTTCGGGTTGCCGGCCGAGCCGTATCGGGCCGATCCCGAAATCGTGCGGGCGCTGGACATGTTGTTCATCCTGCACGCCGACCACGAACAGAACTGTTCGACGTCCACGGTTCGGCTGGTGGGCTCGTCGCGGGCCAACCTGTTCACCTCGATCTCCGGCGGCATCAATGCGCTCTGGGGCCCGCTGCACGGCGGCGCCAACCAGGCGGTGCTCGAGATGCTGGAGGAGATCCGCGCGAGCGACGACGACGTCAGCGAATTCGTCCGCAAGGTGAAAAACCGCGAGGCCGGCGTCAAATTGATGGGCTTCGGTCACCGCGTCTACAAGAACTACGACCCCCGCGCGCGGATCGTCAAGGAGCAGGCCGACAAGATCCTGTCGAAACTCGGTGGCGACGACGACCTGCTGAGCATCGCCAAGGAGCTCGAGGAGAAGGCGCTCACCGACGACTACTTCATCGAGCGCAAGCTCTACCCCAATGTCGACTTCTACACCGGCCTGATCTACCGGGCGCTCGGTTTCCCCACCCGGATGTTCACCGTGCTGTTCGCGTTGGGCCGGCTGCCCGGGTGGATCGCGCACTGGCGCGAGATGCACGACGAGGGCGACAGCAAAATCGGCCGCCCGCGCCAGATTTACACCGGGTACACCGAGCGCGACTACGCCACGATCGAGCAGCGCTAGGTGGCCGGGCCGGGCCCGGCGAACACTGCTGTAAGTGCCGCCATCGCGGCGTTGTGGCCCGCGATGCCCGATACCGCTCCGCCGCGGCGGGCGCCCGACCCGCACAACATAATTCGCTCGTGCGCGGTGGCGACGCCCCATTGCCGTGCCGGGGTGTCCAACGCGTCGCCGTCGTCCGCGAACGGCCACGACAACGCGCCGTGAAAGATGTTGCCCGCGGTCATCCCCAGTTTGCGGTGTAAGTCCAGGGTGGTCGTCGTCTCGATGCATGGCCGGCCGTTCGCGTCGCTCATCAGCACGTCCTGAATCGGTTCGGCCAGAACGGAATTCAGCGACGCCAGCACCGAATCGGTCAGCCGGTCACGCAGTGCCCCGGAGTAGGTCCCGTCGAATAGCGAATGTGGGGTGTGCACGCCGAACACCGTCATCGTGTGAGCGCCCGAGTCACGCAGCTTGGGCGGAAGGATGCTCGGGTCGGTCAGCGAGTGGCAATAGGCCTCGCACGGCAACGGATCCGGCAGCTGTCCGGCGGCCGCGTGCGAATACGCCGTATCCAGTTGCGTCCATGTCTCGTTGACGTGAAAGGTCCCGGCGAATGCTTGTTCGGCGGTGATGCTGTCGTCGCGCAAGCGCGGCAACCGCCGCAGCACCATGTTCACCTTGACCTGCGCGCCCTGGGCCGGCCTCGCAGGCCGTTCCCCGAGCAGGCCGGCCAACACCGTCGGCGTCACGCCCGCCAGGACGAAGCGGCAACGGGTGGTGTGCTCTTCGTCGCCGCTGCGGTAGCGCACCAGGCCGTCCGGATCGACGGCGAAAACGTCTGCACCGGTGGTGATTTCGGCACCGTGACCGACGGCCGCCGCGGCCAGGGCCGCTGTCACCGAGCCCATCCCGCCGATGGGGACATTCCACTCTCCGGTGCCTCCACCGAGCACGTGATACAGGAAGCAGACGTTCTGGATCAGCGACGGCTCGTCCAGGCGGGCGAAGGTGCCGATCAGCGCGTCGGTGGCGATCACGCCGCGCACCAGGTCGTTGCGCACCGCGCCCGCGATCGCGTGTCCGATCGGCTCGTCGACGATGGCCCGCCACGCCGACGCCGTATCGGGATCGCCGCCGTCGAGGACGTGCCGGCGGGCTTGTTCGCGGGTGCGCAGCGGTTCGAGCAGCGTCGGCCAGAGGCGTTCCGTGACTACTCGGCAGCGCCGGTAGAACGTCGCGAAACCGTCCTCGTCGTCGGCTGCGCCGATCGCTGCGAATGTGCCGGGTTGCCCGACCAGCAGCCCGGTGCGGCCACCGGTGTCGGGGTCGGGCGTGTACGACGAGAACCGCCGCCGGGCCAGGGGCGCCGCGGCGCCCAGGTCGTCGAGGATCCGCGGGGGCAGCAGGCTGACCAGGTACGCGTAGCGCGAGACCCGGACGTCGACACCGTCGAACGGCTGCGCGGAGACCGAGGCACCGCCGACGTGTCCCAGCCGCTCCAGCAGCCGCACCCGAAGGCCCGCCCGGGCCAGGTAGCCCGCCGCGACCAGGCCATTGTGGCCCCCGCCGACCACGACAACATCGCACTCCCGGACGCCGTCGACCGCCATGTTCCGGATGTGCTCCTAGCCGAGGTAGCCCTCGACCTGGCCGGGCGGACGTACGGCCGCTTCCTTTGGGTCGCCACCCGTCTCGCGCAGTGCCCGACGCTGCCGCAGCAGGTCCCAGCACTGGTCGAGTTCGATCTCCACCTGGCGCAGGCGTTCGTGCTCTTCGGACTCGGTGATATCCCGGCGCTGCAGCTGCGTCCGCAGCGCTTTCTCCTCGGCGACCAGGTCGCGGATGTGCGCCAGGGCGTCGCTGTCGGTTGGTGTGTTGCCATCGGCCATCGTCCTAGTGTGCCCGAGACCGGCGGCGCGTGACGGCGACGCTAGCTCGGACCGGGCAGGCGCAGCACCAGCCGCGCGCCGCCCAGCGGGCTGTCCTCCAGCGACGCCGTTCCGCCGTGCAGATGCGCCTGCTGTGCCACCAACGCGAGCCCCAAGCCCGAGCCCGAGTGTGAGGCCGTCGAACCGCGAGAGAATCGGTGGAACACCACCTCGCGCTCGCCTTCGGGCACCCCGCTGCCGTTGTCGTCGACGGCGATCTCCACTCCGGCCCGCGAGCTGACCGCGGACAGCTGGACCTTGGTGGCGCCGCCATGCTTGACGGCGTTCGCGATCGCGTTGTCGACCGCGAGGCGCAACCCCGCCGGCAATCCCACGATGATGCAGGTTGGCGACGGCACCAGCGAGACGTCGACGGTGGGGTAGATCCGTGTCGCGTCGTGGGCGGCGCGGTCGAGCAGATCGGTGATGTCGACCGGCACGTGATCGTCGGACGTCGACAGTTCGCCCTGGGCCAACCGCTCCAGGGCGCTCAGGGTGGCCTCGATCCGCGACTGGGTGCGGATCACGTCGTTGAGCACTTCTTTGCGTTGGTCGTCGGGCAGATCCAGGGTCGACAGCACTTCGAGGTTGGTGCGCATCGCGGTCAGCGGAGTGCGCAGCTCGTGGGAGGAGACGGCCGCGAAGTCGCGCGCCGAAGCCAGTGCCTCCTTGGTCCGGTTCTGCTCGTTCCAGATGCGCTGCAGCATTCCCCGCATCGCCTCGGCGATTTCGACCGCTTCGCTGGCGCCGTGCACTTCGACTCGCGGCGCCTCGTCTCCCGCGTCGATCGACCGGGTCTGCTGGGCGAGCTGCTTGAACGGGCGCACCGCGAAAGCGGCCAGCAGCCAAGCGAATACGGCCGCCGCGCCGATGGCGAAGCCACAGATCAGCATCACCCGTCGATGCAAATTGTTGGTCTCGGCGAGGGTGGCGTCGTAGGTGGCGCCGACGGCGAGCGACGTTGGCCCCGGCCCGGGAATCTCCACCGTCCGCACCCGGTAGCGCACTCCGTTGATGTAGGTGTCGGCGTAGCCGTCGTCCAGCTTGGGCAGCGTGACATCGGAATTCGACTTGATCAGGTTGCCGCTGCGGATCGTCATGATGGCGTCACGGTCGTTGGGCGAGCGGGGGATTTCGCCAAGACCGCGGGGCAGGAACGGGATCGCGAAGCCCGCGGCCTCGTCGAGACGGCGATCCAGCCGCTCTTTGCGGTCGTTGGTGATGCCGACCCAGACCACGGCGCCGACGATGAGCACCGGAATCGCGGCCCCGATGGCCGTCGCGACCACCACCCGGGTCCGCAGCGACGGCGTACGAGCAACGATTCGCGACAGGATGTTCATGGCCTGCTTCGATCCGGTTACTGCATGCGCAGCACGAACCCGACTCCTCGAACGGTGTGCAGCAGCCGGGGCCCACCGTTGGCCTCGAGCTTGCGGCGCAGGTAGCCGATGAACACGTCGACGACGTTGGTGTCGGCCGCGAAGTCATACCCCCACACCAGCTCCAGCAGCTGCGCGCGTGACAGGACCGCGGTCTTGTGTTCGGCCAGCACCGCCAGCAGGTCGAACTCCCGCTTGGTCAGGTCCACGTCGACGCCGTTGACCCGGGCCCGCCGGCCCGGGATGTCCACCTCCAGCGGCCCGACCGTGATGGTTTCCGAGGACGACGTCGCGGTGGCGCCGCGGCGGCGCAGCAGCGCCTTCACCCGGGCCACGAGTTCGGCCAGCACGAAGGGTTTGACCAGGTAATCGTCGGCGCCGGCCTCTAGCCCTGCCACGCGATCGTCCACCGAGCTGCGGGCGGACAGCACACAGACGGGCACGTCGTTGTCCATGGCGCGCAATGCCGTGACGACGCTGACGCCGTCCAGCACGGGCATGTTGATGTCGAGGACGATCGCGTCGGGCCGGGTCTCGGTGGCGCTGCGCAACGCCTCGGCGCCGTCGACCGCGGTCGATACCTCGAATCCGGAGAGTCGCAGTCCGCGTTCGAGCGAGGCGAGCACGTCGGAGTCGTCGTCGACGACCAAGACGCGAGGTGAGGTCACACCAGTGTCCATGTCGCCCATTTTGCCGGATTGTTCGCTATCGGGGTGGGAGGCGCGACTCTGCTCACCGGCGGTCGAGGCCGCTGAGCTGAACCGCAATCTGCCGGCGCACCGCGGGAACTCCCGCGGCCAGGCGCATGGCCGAGTTGCGGACCGGGCGCACCGGGCGCGGCAGGGTCGCCATCTTGGTCAGGCGTCCGGTCAGTTTCAGAACCTGCTCGGCATATCCGCGCTGGACGGCGGCGTAGGCGTCCAACGCGGTGTCCGAACCGCCGCCCACGACCTCGGAGAGCGCGCGGGCAAGCGAAATCGCGTCGAGGATACCGAGATTCATGCCCTGTCCGCCGGCGGGGCTGTGCACGTGGGCGGCGTCACCGGCCAGCAATAGTCGCCCGGCCCGGTAGCTGTCGGCGACGCGGTGGTGGATGTGGAACCGCGTTCCCCACAGCAGCTCGGTGACCACCGACTCGCCGGGTCCGAATCCCCGGCTGTCCAGCAGCGCCTGGACGAACTCCGCCGAGGGCTCCTTCGGTGCGTCCGCGGCGGGCGCGACGATGCGGAAGATGTCGCCGGGTAGCGGCGCCAGCACGGTCAGGCCTTCGTTGGCGTAGAACAGGATCACCTCGTCGCGGGGTGCGGCACCGGCCAGCCGCACGTCGGCGAGTGTGAACGATTCGGCGAATTCGCTTCCGGCAAAGCCGATCCCGGCCTGCTCACGGACCACGCTCTTCATACCGTCGGCACCGACGACATAGCGGGCTCGAATGGTCTCGCCGTCGTCGAAGGTGGCCGTGACGCCGTCCGCGTCCTGGGCCAGCCGGCGCAGCGTCTTGGGTCGGATCACCTCACCGCCCAGTTCGTGGAGTCGCTCCAGCAGGAGCCGTTCGGTGTCGGCCTGGGAGATCATCAGGCTGTACGGATATTTCGTCGGCAGCTTGCTGAAGTCGATGGAGACCAGCACGTGTCGGCCCTCCCGCATCGTGAAGCGCGGCGCGATCAGCCCGGCGTTAACCAGCCGCCGGGAGACGTCGATGTCTTCGAGCACCTCGAGCGTGCGGGCGTTCACCACGGCCGCGCGGGTGGTGTTCTGGCCCTCGGCCAGCGCGTCCACCAGGACGGCGCGGACTCCGCGGGTGATCAGGGAAGCGGTGGCGGCGAGGCCGGTGGGACCTGCGCCAACGACGAGGACGTCGGTGTCGTTCATGGTTGGCTCCTTTGCTGTGGATAAGTCAACGCTTGTTGGCATAACTCCATGCTGGCGCGTCTTCCGTGCAATGTCAACAGTTGTTGGCCTACAATTGTTGACATGAGGCGATCATCGGAACGGACGAAAGCGGCGATCCTGGCGGCGGCCCGCGAACGGTTCGGCGCGGCCGGTTTCCAGGCGGCGACGATCCGGGCGATCGCCGCCGACGCCGGCGTGGATCCGGCGATGGTGATGCGCTACTACGGGAGCAAGGACAAGTTGTTTGCCGCCGCGGCCGAGTTCGACCTCAGGTTTCCCGACTACGCGGCGACCGACCCGGCACAGGTCGGACGCTCGCTCGTCCGGCACTTTCTCGAACGCTGGGAGGGCGACGAGGCGCTGGTGATCCTGCTGCGGTCCAGCGCCACCAACGGCGAAGCGGCGCAACGGATGCAGCGGATCTTCGAAAGCCAGGTGGAACCGTTGGTTGCGGCCCTGGCGCCAGCGGCCGAACACGAAGTTCGCGCCGGGCTGATCGCCACCCAGATCATCGGTATGGCGTTCTGCCGCTTCGTATTACGGCTGCCACCCGTCGTTCAGATGACGCGCGACGAGATCGTCGACTGGCTCGGCCCGACGATACAGCGCTATTTCGGCCTCGCCTCCGAGGACGCCGTCGCCGAGACATAAACCATCGCCTAAGCGGCTCAGGGCAATCCGATACGGCGGTAACGCCGCAACCGCGCGGCCAGGCGTTCGGCATCGGCAATTCCACGCAGCGCGTGCAGTTCGGCGGCTATCGCGTGCGACAGTCGCTGGGAGAACTCGACCGGCTCGTCGGCGGCGTCGGGATATTCCGGCACGATGACGTCGACGATGCCCGACCGCACCAGGTCGGTCGACCGGATGCCTTGGGCCGCAGCGAGTTCGGGCGCATGCGCGGTGTCGCGGTACACGATCGCACTGGCTCCCTCCGGCGGGAGCGGCGCGAGCCAGCCGTGCAGCGCGGCCAGCACCCGGTCGGCGGGCACCATCGCCAGCGCCGGGCCGCCGCTGCCCTGGCCCAGCAGCACCGACACCGTCGGGGTCTCCAACGTCACGAGCTCGGCCAGGCACTGGGCGATCTGGCCGGCCAGCCCGCCCTGCTCGGCGTCGGCCGACAACGCGGGGCCGGCGGTGTCGATCACCAGCACCAGCGGTAGGCGCAGTTCGGCGGCCAGCGCCATGCCGCGCCGGGCCTCACGCAGCGATGCGGGCCCGACCAGCCCGCCGGTGAGCCGCTGCTGGCCGAGCACGACCGCGGGCTGGCCGCAAAACCGGGCCAGCGCCAGCATTGTCGTCGCCGCCTCGCCCTGTCCGGTGCCGGAGAGCAGCACCCGGTCGGTGGTTCCGTGTCTTAGCAGGTGCCCGACGCCCGGCCGGTCCGGTCGTCGCGACGCCACCACCGAGTCCCACGCCGGCACGTCGGGGATCGGCCCGGCCGGCTGCGGCGAAATGGGCGGTTCGGGCTCGTCGGCGATCACCGTGAGCGCGCGATCGACCATGCGCCGCAGGCCGTCCAGTGCGACGACGCCGTCGATCACCCCGTGTCGCTGCAGGTTCTCCGCGGTCTGGATCCCGGCCGGGAACGGCTCGCCGTAGAGCAGCTGGTACACCCGCGGCCCGAGGAAGCCGATCATGGCGCCCGGCTCGGCGACCGTGACATGGCCCAGCGAACCCCAGGAGGCAAAGACCCCGCCGGTAGTGGGATGCCGCAGGTAGACCAGGTAAGGCAGGCGCGCCTGTTTGTGCAGCCGGACGGCCGCCGCGATCTTCACCATCTGCAGAAACGCGACGGTGCCCTCCTGCATGCGGGTCCCACCGGAGCTCGGCGAGGCCAGCAGCGGCAGCCGCTCGGCGGTCGCCCGCTCCACGGCGGAGGTGATCCGCTCCGCCGCCGCCACGCCGATCGAGCCGGCGAGGAAGCCGAACTCGCAGACGACCACCGCCACCCGGCGCCCGTGCACGCGCCCCTCCCCGGTCAGCACCGATTCGTCCAGGCCGGTGGCGGAGCGGGCGCCTGCAAGCTCTCGCGCGTACGAGTCGCTCACCGGCACGGCCAGCGGCTCTCGGTCCCAGCTGACGAAGGAGCCGTCGTCCAGGACCGCGTCGCGCAGCTGCTCGGTCGTGATACGACTCACGCGACGAGGCTATATACAAAGCGGCTATATAGGCTGGGCCCCATGATCGGTGTCACACAGGCCGAAGCCGTCATGACGATTGAGCTGCAGCGCCCCGAGCGTCGTAATGCCTTGAACTCCCAGCTCGTCGAGGAGCTGCGGGAGGCCGTGTTGAAGGCGGCGGCGGGGTCAATCCGCGCGATTGTCCTGACCGGTCAGGGCACGGCCTTTTGCGCCGGCGCGGACCTCAGTGGCGACGCGTTCGCCGCCGACTACCCCGACCGGCTCATCGAGCTGCACAAGGTATTGGACGCCGCCCCGATCCCGGTGATCGGCGCCATCAATGGGCCCGCCATCGGTGCCGGCCTGCAGCTGGCCATGCAATGTGACCTCAGGGTCGTCGCGCCGGATGCCTTTTTCCAGTTTCCGACGTCGAAATACGGTCTGGCCCTTGATAACTGGAGCATTCGTCGGCTTGCGTCGCTCGTCGGCCACGGCCGGGCCCGCGCGATGCTGCTAGCCGCCGAGAAGCTCACCGCCGAGACGGCGCTGCAGACCGGGATGGCCAACCGCATCGGCAACCTCGAAGACGCCCAGGCCTGGGCCGCCGAGATCGCCGGCCTGGCCCCCTTGGCGATCCAGCATGCCAAGCGGGTGCTCAACGACGACGGCTCCATCGAGGAGGCGTGGCCGGAGCACAAGGAACTGTTCGACAAGGCCTGGGCGAGCCAGGACGTCATCGAGGCGCAGATCGCCCGCGTGGAGAAGCGACCGCCGAAGTTCCAGGGAGCCTGACCATCATGGTCCGTGCAGCGCTACGACTGGCCGCCGGCACGGCCACACTGGCGGCTGGCGGTTGGGCCTTGCGCGCCCTGCACGGCGCACCGGCGGCGCTGGGCGCCCATCCGGCCTCGATCCGGGCGGTGGTGCAGCGGTCGCCGAACTATCGCGACGGCGTCTTCGTTAACATCGACCCGGCCACGATCAATATGGACCGCGAGCAGCTGGGGATGATCGCGTGGGAGTTCGTGGGGGGACGCAACAGGAGCCGCCCGGCAGCGCCGATCCCGCTGGCCGCGCCGCGACTCTTCGAAGGCGACCCCGGCCGGCTCGCGGTCAGCTGGCTCGGCCACTCCACGGCGTTGCTGGAGATCGACGGTTACCGGGTGCTCACCGATCCGGTATGGAGCGACCGATGCTCCCCGTCCGACGTGGTCGGTCCGCAGCGACTGCATCCACCGCCGATAGCACTCGAAGCGTTGCCCGCCCTCGATGCCATCGTCATCAGCCATGACCACTACGACCACCTCGACATCGACACCGTGCTGGCGCTGGCCCGGACGCAGCGGGCCCCGTTCTTCGTGCCCCTCGGCGTCGGCGCCCACCTCCGCTCGTGGGGTATACCCGAGCACCGCATCGTCGAACTCGACTGGAACGAGAGCAAGAAGGTCGACGAGCTGACCCTGATTTGCATGCCGGCGCGCCACTTTTCGGGGCGGTTCATGGACCGCAACACCACGCTGTGGGCGTCGTGGGGCATCATCGGCCCGAGCCATCGCGCGTACTTCGGCGGCGACACCGGTTACACGAAGAGCTTCGCGCAGATCGGCGCCGACCATGGACCGTTCGACCTGACCCTGCTGCCCATCGGGGCCTACAACCCGGCGTGGCCGGACATCCACATGAACCCCGAGGAAGCGGTCCGCGCTCATCTCGATGTGACCGTGTCCGGGTCGGGACTGCTGGTGCCGATCCATTGGGGCACCTTCCGGCTGGCCCCGCACCCGTGGGCCGAACCCGTCGAACGCCTGCTCGCGGCCGCCGAAGCCGCCGACGTCAAGGTGGCCGTCCCCGCGCCGGGGCAGCGCATCGATCCGTCCGGGCTCACCCGATTCAACCCGTGGTGGCGGCTCTGATCCGGTAGCCGCCGGGCTAAAGTTTGCGGCCATGACGAAACGCGCGGCAACGGCCGCTGTCGTGGTGGCCCTGCTGGCGCTGACGGGATGTGGGCCCGCCCCGGCATCGAGCCCGCTGTCGGACGCGTCGCCCGATGAGTTCTCGGGTCTGGACATCCCGGCGGGCCGTGTCGACGATGCCGTCGCCAAGGTCGACGGCCTGGTGAACGACCTGATGAAGAACTCCGGTGTCCCGGGCATGGCCGTGGCGATCGTCCATGGTGGAAAGACGTTGTACACCAAGGGCTTCGGCGTAAAAGACGCAAGCAAGGGTGACGGCCAAGCCAACAAGGTAGACGCCGACACCGTCTTCCAGCTGGCGTCGATCTCCAAGTCGGTCGGTGCGACGGTGGTGGCGCATGAAGTGACCGACAACGTGATTGGCTGGGACACGCCCGTCGTCTCCAAGCTGCCGTGGTTCGAGCTGTCAGATCCCTACGTCACTAGCCACGTGACCGTCGCCGACCTGTACTCACATCGCTCCGGGCTGCCCGACCACGCCGGTGACCGGCTCGAGGATCTGGACTACGACCGCCGCCAGACACTCGAGCGGCTGCGGTATCTGCCGCTGGCACCTTTTCGAATCAGCTACGCCTACACCAACTTTGGCCTGACGGCTGCCGCAGAGGCGGTGGCGGCCGCCGCGGGCAAGCCGTGGGCGGACCTGTCCGACGAGGTGCTCTACCGCCCGCTGGGGATGGCGTCGACGAGTTCACGGTTCGCCGACTTCCTGGCCCGGCCCAACCGCGCCGTCAACCACGTCAAGGTCGGCGACAAGTGGGAACCGCGGTTTCAGCGGGATCCCGATCCGCAGTCTCCGGCCGCCGGGGTGAGTTCGTCGGTCAACGACATGGCCCGCTGGCTGACGATGCTGCTCGCCAACGGGACGTACAACGGGCAGCGGATCACCTCGCCCGAGGCGCTGCTGCCGGCCGTTACCCCGCAGGCCGTTTCGAGGCCCCCGGCGACGCCCAAGTCGCGGGGGAGCTTCTACGGCCACGGATTCGCGGTTTCGGTGAACTCGTCGGGCCGCACCACGTACAGCCATTCGGGCGCCTTCACCTTGGGGGAGTCGACGAACTTCGTGGTGATGCCGTCCGAGGACCTGGCCATCATCGCCCTGACCAACGCCGCGCCGTACGGCGTGCCGGAGACGCTGACCGCGCAGTTCATGGATCTGGTGCAGTACGGGCAGATTCGCGAGGACTGGGCGTCGGTGTACAAGAATGCGATCGCCCCGATCAACAACCCGGAGGGCTCGCTTGTCGGCAAGAAACCGCCCGACAACCCGGCGCAGGCCAGGCCGCTGAGCGATTACGCGGGAACCTATGCCAATGATTACTGGGGCCCGGCCATCGTCAGCGAACACGACGGCGCCCTGCAGCTGGAGCTCGGGCCGAAAAATCAGAAGTTCGCCCTGACCCACTGGGACGGCGATACGTTCACCTTCTCGCTGACGAACGAAAATGCCCCGCCCGGAACGGTTTCCAAGGCAACGTTCGCCGGAAACACGCTGAACCTCGAGTACTACGACGCAAACAAGCTGGGGACGTTCACCCGATGAGCTCGTCGGTGAGCGACGGTCTGACCGATGCCGAGGTGGTACATCGCGTAGCCGACGGCAAGAGCAACGCCATTCCGCAACGCGCCGCGCGCAGCGTCGCGGAAATCGTTCGGGCCAACGTCTTCACCCGGATCAACGCGATCCTGGGTGTCCTGTTCGTAATCGTGCTGACAACAGGCTCGGTGATCAACGGATTGTTCGGCCTGCTCATCATCGCCAACAGCGTCATCGGCATGGTCCAGGAGATCCGGGCCAAGCAGACGCTGGACAAGCTGGCGATCATCGGGCAGGCGAAGCCGTTGGTGCGCAGGCAATCCGGGACACGAGCAGTGCCGCCGGACGAGGTGGTACTCGACGACGTCATCGAGCTCGGCCCGGGAGACCAGATCGTCGTCGACGGCCAGATCCTCGAGGAGGAGAACCTGGAGGTTGACGAATCGCTGCTGACCGGTGAGGCGGACCCCATCGACAAGGACGTCGGCGACGCGGTGATGTCGGGCAGTTTCGTCGTCGCCGGAACCGGAGCATACCGCGCCACCAAGGTCGGCCCGGACGCCTATGCCGCCCGGCTTGCCGAGGAGGCCAGCAAGTTCACCCTGGTGAAATCCGAACTGCGCAACGGCATAAACCGGATTCTGCAGTTCGTCACCTACCTCTTGGTGCCGGCCGGCCTGCTGACGATCTACACCCAGTTCTTCACCACGCACGCGGGATGGCGGCAGTCCGTGCTGCGCACGGTCGGCGCGCTGGTGCCGATGGTGCCCGAAGGCCTGGTCCTGCTGACGTCGGCCGCGTTCGCGGTCGGGGTCGTCCGGCTGGGTCAGCGGCGATGCCTGGTGCAGGAGTTGCCCGCGATCGAGGGATTGGCCCGCGTCGACCTGGTCTGCGCCGACAAAACCGGCACCTTGACCGAAACCGGCATGCGGATCTCGGACGTCGAGCAATTGGGTCCCACACCACAATCCGTCGCCGATGTGCTGGCCTCGCTTGCCGCCGCCGACGCCCGCCCCAACGCAAGCATGCGTGCGATCGCCGAGACCTATGGTGAACCGCCCGGCTGGATCGCCACGGCCAGCGCGCCTTTCAAGTCGGCCACCAAGTGGAGTGGCGTGTCCTATCGCGACCACGGCAACTGGGTGATCGGCGCCCCCGATGTCCTGCTCGATCCGGCATCGGCGGCAGCGGAACGGGCCGAACGTGTCGGCGCCAAGGGGTTGCGGGTGCTTCTGCTGGGCTCCGCCGAGCAGCCCGTGAATCATCCGGACGCGCCGGGTCAGGTCACGCCGGTCGCGCTGGTGGTGCTCGAGCAGAAGGTGCGGCCGGATGCCCGTCAGACGCTGGAGTACTTTGCCGCCGAGGGTGTTTCGGTCAAAGTGATCTCCGGTGACAATGCGGTGTCGGTGGGCGCCGTGGCAGGCAAGCTCGGGCTGCACGGCGAGACGATGGACGCGCGGCAACTGCCAATGGACAAGGACGAACTGGCTGACACACTAGAGTCCTACACCACGTTCGGGCGGGTCCGGCCCGACCAGAAACGTGCGATCGTGCACGCCCTGCAATCGCGCGGCCACACGGTGGCGATGACCGGTGACGGCGTCAACGATGTGCTGGCGCTCAAGGATGCCGATATCGGCGTCGCAATGGGCGCCGGAAGCCCGGCGTCGCGGGCGGTTGCACAGATCGTGTTGCTGGACAATCGATTTGCCACACTTCCTTACGTCGTCGGTGAAGGCCGGCGGGTGATCGGCAACATCGAACGGGTCGCCAACCTGTTTTTGACCAAGACCGTGTATTCGGCGCTGCTGGCACTGTTCGTGGGTATCGAATGCCTGTTTTCCGGTCCGCTCAAGGCGGACCCGTTGCTGTATCCGTTTCAGCCGATCCACGTCACCATCGCGGCGTGGTTCACGATCGGCATCCCGTCGTTCGTCCTGTCGCTGGCACCAAACAACGAGCGCGCACACCCAGGCTTCGTGCGGCGGGTGTTGACGTCCGCGCTGCCGTCGGGACTCATCGTCGGCGCCGCTACCTTTGCCTCCTATCTGCTGGCCTATCACGGTCGCCATGCCACCTTCCAGCAACAGGACCAAGCTTCGACCGCGGCGCTGATCACGTTGCTGGTGACCGCGCTGTGGGTGCTGGCGGTGGTGGCGCGTCCCTACCAGTGGTGGCGGGTGGCGCTGGTGATCGGCTGCGGGTTGGCGTACGTGGTGATCTTCAGCGTCCCGCTGGCCCAGAAGAAGTTCCTGCTCGACCCGTCGAATGTGGCTGTGACGTCGACCGCGCTGGGCATCGGGGTGTTGGGCGCGGTCGCGATCGAGACGGCGTGGTGGATCAGGGCCAGGATCCTCGGCGTGCGGCCGCAGTTGTGGCGGGAACCGGTGAGGGTCGCCAAGTAGAATTCGCGGGGTATCAGCGGGGAAGGAACGGCGCATGGGATTCCTGGACAAGGCGAAAGACCTGTTGTCGCAGAACGCCGACAAGGTCGGGGAGGCAATCGACAAGGCCGGCGAGTTCGTCGACGAAAAGACGCAGGGCAAATACTCCGACACCATCCACAAGGTGCAGGAGGAGGCCAAGAAGGCCGCCGACTCGGCCGCCAAGGGCGACCAACAGAACTGAGCGCATGGCCAAACTCTCCGGATCGATCGACGTACCCCTGCCGCCCGAAGAGGCCTGGAAGCACGCCTCCGATCTCTCCCGGTATCGGGAGTGGCTGACCATCCACCGGGTGTGGCGCAGCACGCTGCCCGAGCAGATCGAGAAGGGCACGGTCGTTGAGTCGATCGTCGAGGTCAAGGGCATGTACAACCGGATCCGCTGGACGGTCGTGCGCTACAAGCCACCGGAAGGCATGACCCTCAACGGCGACGGCGTCGGCGGGGTGAAGGTCAAGCTGATGGCCAAAGTCGCGCCGAAGGACGACGGCTCCGTCGTCAGCTTCGACGTGCACCTCGGTGGCCCGGCGCTGTTCGGCCCGATCGGCATGGTCGTCGCCGCCGCGCTGCGAAGCGATATCCGCGAATCGTTGGAGAACTTCGTCACCGTGTTCACCGGACCGAATCCGCGCCTGAACGGGGATCGTGGCTCCGGTCGCTGATCGCCTGGCGGACCTGCTTCGAACCACCGCCGGCGTCGACCCGCCCGTCCGCGTCCGCGCATGGGACGGAAGCGAGATCGGCCCGGACGACGGCCCCGTCCTGGTGCTGCGGTCCCGGCGCGCCCTGCGCCGATTGCTGTGGCGCCCAGGCGAACTCGGCCTGGCCCGCGCCTACGTGACCGGTGACATCGATGTCGAGGGTGACCTGACCGAGGGATTGCGGCGGGCCTGGCAGCTGGCCCGATCGCGCCCCGGTGCCGGCGCGACGATTGCGCCGCAGGCTCGGGCCCTGGCGGCGCTGCACGCCGTGCGGCTGGGGGCGCTCGGCCCGCCGCCCAAGGCACCGGCGAGCGAGGCGCGGCTATCGGGCCGGCTGCATACCCGGCGCCGCGATCGCGCCGTCATCGCGCACCACTACGACCTGTCCAACGATTTCTACCGGCTGCTGCTCGACGAGCACATGGCCTACTCATCGGCGTATTTCACCCGCCCCAGCCAGTCGCTGCACGACGCGCAGACGGCGAAGCTGGACATGATCTGCCGCAAGCTTGACCTCAAATCGGGGATGCGGCTACTCGACGTCGGCTGTGGCTGGGGATCGCTGATCCTGCACGCGGCGCACCGCTACGGGGTGCGCGCCGTCGGGATCACGCTGTCGGCGCAGCAGCGCGACTTCACCCTCGCCCGCGCCGCCGAGCGCGGTCTGGCCGACAGCGTCGAGGTCCGGCTGCAGGACTATCGCGATCTGAGTGATGAGACGTTCGACGCGGTCGCGTCCGTCGAGATGGGCGAGCACGTGGGCGAGCGGCTATATCCCAGCTACATCGCGATCCTCGATCGCGCGCTGCGGCCCGGCGGCAGGCTGCTGCTGCAGCAGATGTCGCGGCGCGCCGATGCCGCGCCGGGCGGGGGAGCGTTCATCGAGGCCTACATCGCGCCCGACATGCACATGCGGCCGCTCTGGCAGACGCTGCGCTACCTGCAGGACGCGGGCCTGGAGATCCGATCCGTCGCGGCGATGCGCGAGCACTACGCGCGCACCGCCGAACATTGGCTGAACACGCTGGAGAGCCGCTTCGACGAATTCGTGGCGTTGCAGGGTGAAGAGGTCGCCCGGGTGTGGCGGCTGTACCTGGCCGGCGGCGGCCTGGCCTTCGAGGAAGGCCGGATGGGTGTGGATCAGATCTTGGCAGCCAAGCCTCGATGAGTTTCCGGTTCGCCGCGAGTCGATATGTGTGAACCCGCGACCGCGGGGCACTGCGACACCTGATGGAGGAGATCGTGCCCATTCGTGACGGCGCGCCGCTGGGCGCTCCCTGCTGGATCGATTTGACGACGTCGGAACTCGACCGCGCCCAGGACTTCTACGGCACGGTGTTCGGCTGGACCTTCGAGTCCGCCGGTCCCGAGTACGGGGGATACGTCAACGCCGCCAAGGACGGCCACCCCGTGGCCGGGCTGATGGCCAACCGGCCCGAGTTCGGCGCCCCGGACAACTGGGCCACCTACTTCCACACCGCCGATGTCAACGCGACGATGGCGGCCGCGACCGCGGCGGGTGGCATGGCGTGCATGGGGCCGATGGAGGTCCCGGCCAAGGGCCACATGGGCCTGGCGAGCGATCCGTCGGGTGCGATCTTCGGGCTGTGGCAGCCGTTGGAGCACCGTGGGTTCGAGGTGATCGGTGAGGCCGGCTCCCCGGTCTGGCATCAGCTGACCACCCGCGATTACCGCGCCGCGGTCGACTTCTACCGTGAGGTCTTCGGGTGGCGGACCGAGCAGGTTTCCGACACGGACGAATTCCGGTACGCCACAGTTTCGTTCGGCGATCAGCAATTGCTCGGAATGATGGACGGCAGCGGCTTCCTCCCCGAGGGCGTGCCCTCGAATTGGAGCATCTTCTTCGGGGCCGAGGATGTCGACAAGACCCTGCAGGTGATCGCCGACAACGGCGGTGCCGTGGTGCGGGGGGCCGAGGACACCCCGTACGGCCGGCTGGCCGCGGCCAGCGACCCGACGGGTGTCATCTTCAACTTGTCGTCGCTGGAGAGCTAGCAGGCATCGTCGCGCCGCGTGGCGAGCGACGACTGGTTCGACGTCCTATTACTGTCGGAACCATGACTCGCCGCCTGCACCCCGGTTGGCTGGTGGCGTTTTTCGCCTTGTTGGTTTCGGCCAGCGCGTGGATGCCGTGGCTGACGACGGCGGTCAACGGCGGCGGCTGGGCCAACGCGATCGGGGGCACCCACGGCAACCTGGAACTCCCGCGGGGGTTCGGGGCGGGGCAGCTCATCGTGTTGCTGTCCTCGACGCTGTTGGTCGCCGGGGCGATGGTGGGCCGGGGGCTGTCGGTGCGGGTCGCTTCGATTGCGGCGCTGGTTATTTCGCTGCTGCTGTTGGCGTTGACGGTGTGGTACTACAAGCTCAACGTCAATCCGCCGGTGTCCGCCGACTACGGGCTTTACGTGGGTGCGGTCGGCGGGGGTTGCGCGGTGGTCTGCTCGCTTTTCTCGGTGATCGCCGCGCTCGCGTCCGGTCGGCCTCCTCGCTGAAGCTCAGGCGGGCGGGAACTCGTGCTTGCCTGAGGCGGAGCCGCCGTCGGGTTCGTTGACGCCGAACACGAAGGGCGCGAACACGACTTCGCGGCCGTCCGGGTCGCGGTAGGTGACCGCCCCCGTCGCCTCCCAGTAGGGGTGCTGCTCGACGGGCTCCTGCCCCGCCTGCTGCAAGCGCGCGATCGCGGCGCGCTGGGCGTGCTTGTCCGGGAAGTACAGGCACAGCTGCTCGTGACGGTCCACCGCGACTTCCTCGTCCGCCTCGACGATTTCCATCGTCAGGTTCCAGCTGGGCAAGCCGAAGATCGCGCCGTTGCTGCCGTAGCTGGCCTCGAATGTCTCGTAGAGCGGCAGCCCTACCAGTTCGCGGTAAAAGCGCACTGTCTCTTCGAAGTTCGACGAGCGCCGGGCGAAGCGAAGGGCGCCGATCGACGCCAATTCCAGTGGCCAGTGCGTCGTCCGGCGGTGCTTCTGCTTGTCCACTCCTACTCCGATTCGCCGAGCCTGTAATTCTGCAGGCCGCTACTCGTACTTTTCCTGCCGTATTACAGGCTCGGTGAGCGGCCCGATCGCATCATAGCCCGATGGCGGCGGCCGCCGACTCCGCGTTGTCCCAGCGCCGCAGCTGTTCGCCGGGCGCCCACGTCGAATGCGTGCCGCTGGAAATGCGTTCGGGCAGTTGAAGTTTGCACACGGGCCCGTCGCCGATCCTAGCGGCGTCGAAGATCACGCAGTAGGAGGCGTCGGCGTTCATATCGGTGGTGAGAGTGATCAGATAGCCGTCGTCCTCGCTAATAGATCCCACCCGCGGCGCCATCGCGGTCTCGCTGCCGTAAACACCGTCGCCGAACGAAAATCCCTCCTGGCCGCCGGCGCGCACGTCGTGTTTGACCAGCCCGTCGAACAGGAACCAGCCCGGCTTGCCGGTGGCAGCGTAGATGTAGCGGTAGCCGGTGGCGGCGTAGGCGGGGTTGATCGTGCCGAATTCGGTGATGGACTCCGACAGCCGCTCTTCTTTGACCTCCCCGGTGACCAAGTTGAAGCGCCAGCGGTGCAGCCGGGCCTGCAGGCGATCCAGCGCCAGGAAGCGAAAGACCTTCTCCCACTTGGTTCCACCGGTGTCGATCGGCTGAGGATCGCCTTCGAAGAAGCCGTCGAGCACGATCTCGTCGCCATCCTCGTAGGCGTTCGTGAAGTGCAGCACGAACGTCGGGTCCGCCTCGAACCATCGGATGTCGTCGGTGCCGCCGCGGCGCGGGATCACCGCGAAGCGCGACGGAATGTCGGGGTAGAAGCGCGGCAGGTGCACTTCGTGTTCGAGCAGGCGCGGGTCCCAGAACAACGGGAAATCGTTGAGGATCGCGTAGTTTTCCGTGAACGCCATATCGTGTGGCAGCCGCGGCCCGGGTAGCGGGATGTCGACGTAGTGGGCCAGTTCGTTGTTCTGGTCGACGACGCCGTAGTGCATGTACGGGTCCTGCTTGCTGTAGTTGAAGAACAACAGTTCGCCCGTCCTGTGGTCGACCTTCGGATGCGCCGAGATACCCCAGTCGACCGGGAAGCGCCCGTTCCAGGTTTCCTTGCCGAGGGTATTGGCCGAGTACGGGTCGATCCGGTAGAGGTCGCCGCACTGGTAGAAGCTGGTCAGCGCGATACCGCGGTGGACGATGACGTCGGTGCTCGACGCGTCCTTCATCCGGGTGCGGGCGCCCCAGCCGTCTTCCCGCTTGGTCAATTGCACCGGCTCGGCGAGCCCCGGCCACAGCGGCTCGCCGGCCTCGTTCTCGGCCAGGAATCCGTCGGTCCGCACAAAGCGGTTGCGGTAGAAGGCTTTTCCATCACGGAAACCGACCACGTGGAGCATCCCGTCGCCGTCGAACGGATGGTAGGTCTTCAACGCCGGGTGCAGCGGGTTCTCGGTGTTGCGGAGGTAGACGCCGTCCAGGTCGGCCGGGATCTCGCCCGCTACGGGGGCGAGGTCGTCGGCGTCCCACTCGGTGGTCTGCGGCCGCCACGGCCCCGTTCGGTACGGGTGGTCGTCGTCCTCGGGCAGTGTGGACAGGAACTTGCCGACGATCTCAACGTCCATGTCACGAGCCTTCGGTGGTGCTGACAACGAAACTGACCGTGGTGGCGGTGCTGCCGCCGAAGTTCAGGGTGCCAAAGGTTTTCGCGTCCTCGACCTGGTAGTCGCCGGCCGCGCCGCTGACTTGTTTGGCCGCGTCCAGCAGCATCCGCACACCGGAAGCCCCGACCGGGTGTCCGCCGCCGATCAGACCCCCGCTGGGGTTGATCGGCAGCCGGCCGCCGATCTCGATCTCGCCGTTTTCGATGGCCTTCCATGATTCGCCCGGGCCGGTGAGCCCGATGTGGTCGATGGCCAGGTACTCGCTGGGGGTGAAGCAGTCGTGCACCTCGATTCCGTCGAGGTCGTCGAGCGTTACCCGGGCGCGACGCAACGCGTCGAGCACCGCGGCCCGCACGTGCGGCAGCACGTACGGATCGTCTGCGGCGCGGTCAAGTTTTTGTCGCAGGCCGAGCCCGACGGTGCGATGTCCCCAGCCGTCGATGCGGCCGATCGGGCGCGCATCCGGATGATCGCGCAGGTAGGCATCGTTGACCAGAACCACTCCCGCGCCGCCGTCGGTCATTTGGCTGCAGTCGAAGCGCCGTAGCCGGCCCTCGGTGATCGGGTTGGTCGCGTCGTCGTCGGTGATGGGGTCGGGGACGGTCCAGCCGCGGGTCTGGGCGTTGGGGTTGCGGCGGGCGTTGGCGAAGTTGAGTTGGGCGATGGCCCGCAGATGGGTCTCGTCCAGGCCGTAGCGCCGGTCGTATTCGTCGGCGATCTGCGCGAACATCGACGGCCACAGGTAGCGCGCGCCGGCGCCCTCGTGTCCGGTCCATGCGGCGGCGCCCAGATGCTTGGCGGCGGTGTCGCCCGGCACGGTCTTTTCCAGCTCGATCCCCACCACGAGCGCGCTGTCGTAGGAGCCCGAGCGCAGATCGGCCATCGCCGTCAACGCCGCCACGCTGCCGGACGCGCATGCGGCCTCGTGCCGAGTGGCCGGTGTGTCCCAGAGGTCGTCGCAGACGGTGGCCGGCATCGCGCCGAGGTGGCCCTGGCCGGCGAACATCTCGCCGAAGGCATTTCCGACGTGGACCACTCCGATGTCGGCGGCGTCCAGCTTGGCCGACGCGAGGGTGCATTCGACGACCTCGGCGGTCAATGCCGCGAAATCGCGGTTTTCTTTGGAGAGGTTACGGGCGAAATCGCTTTGGTAGCCCCCGAGAATCCACACGCCTGCCGAGCCATCC
The DNA here is from genome assembly GCF_001954215.1 of Mycobacterium sp. IS-2888. NCBI lineage: Bacteria > Bacillati > Actinomycetota > Actinomycetes > Mycobacteriales > Mycobacteriaceae > Mycobacterium > Mycobacterium sp. IS-2888. The sequence continues at coordinate 9,388 of NZ_MBET01000119.1, read as the reverse complement.
ATACGCCGCACGCTACTCCTGAATGGCACGGCCGAACGGCCGTATGCGAAGCGCTCAGGAGTTCAAATGCGGACCCGTCGGCTCTCGGGCTGAACCGACGGGACCTAGGTGTGCGCGTAGGCCGGCCAACACGCTCACCCGTTTGGGGCATTACCACCCCTGACGGAAGGCAAACACACGAGCCAGCCGGCGAAGCCGGGCTGACCCTTCCGAATGCGGGCTTTCCACTGCTCAGCGAGGTGTTTGGAGGCTAGACAGCGCCTTCGACAAGAGTGTCGATTCCGGCGCGTCGGCGGCGGCGTAGCGAGAGCGTGGTGTCCGCCGAGGCAGTCTCGGCCTGTCCGAGTCGGATCGGTTGGGCTGCAACTCATTACGCATACTCACCTCGGGTCGCCGTTGTTGGCGGACTCGTCTACCCGGAAGTCCCGATCGGGTCCGTCGCAGGTCACGCGGGTGATATCCATCTCGCAGCGAGAAGCTGGTGCAATATCGATGTTGATGACCTTGTTGTGGGAGCAGCACACCTGTCTGCCGCTGCAGACCGATGCCGACATCGACCTGCTGGGCCGATACCGGCGCGCCGGGGGAGCGCTCGTTTCGGTCAACGCCGGATATGCGCCGCACAGTCTCGACGACACAACCGCGTTGTTGCGCCACTATCGCGGCGCGGTCAACCTGCATCCAGGCCTGGAGCTGGCGGGCAGCGTCCGGGAGGTCGACGCGATCGCCGGTAGCGGTCGCATCGCGGTTGTCTTCGACCTGGAGGACTGCGCTCCGCTCGACGGCGACCTCGACAACCTGGCCACTTTGGTCGATCTCGGGGTCCGCACGCTGCTGCCCACGTACAACCACGCCAACCGCGCCGGCAGTGGTTGCTTGGACGGCGTCGACGGCGGCCTGACCGCGTGGGGCCACTCCCTCGTTTCCGAGATGAACAGCGCCGGAATCGTTCCGGACGGATCACACTGCAGCACCCGCACCGGACTCGACATGTGCGAGGTGTCTCGGGGCCCTGTGATCTACAGCCATTCCTGCATGCGGGCGATCTGGGATCACCCGCGCAATATCTCCGACGATCAAGCTCGCGCGTGTGCGGCCACCGGCGGTGTCGTCGGAATCACCGGAGTCGGCATATTTCTTGGGCCCAACACGCCGACTCTCGAGGCAATGACACGACATCTCGAATACGTCATTGAATTGATCGGCATTGATCACGTCGGTGTCAGCACCGACTTCTCGTTCGATTTCGCCGATTTCAACGAGGAACTCGCACGCAACCCGCACTTGTTCGACGACAGCTACACGAGTTGGGGCCCAATTCAATGGATGCCGCCCGAAACGTTCCTGGGGCTGGGGGAACACCTGCGCCAGCGCGGGTGGAGCGTTGCCGACCTGCAAGCCGTCCTTGGCGGGAACTTCCGTCGGGTGGCACAACAAGCCTGGCGCAACTAGCAATCATCGGAATCTTTCGCGTCTGCTCCGCCCGCCGCATTTCGGCAGTTCGCATATGACATACACGCTTGTGCATGTGACAATTTGAGGCCACAGTGGAAGGTATGACCGAACAGAAAACAATCGAGCAGTGGCTTGAGGGCTGTGCGGTACAGCGGATTATGTTCCGCGACGGTCTGGTGCTGAATTTCGAGGATTACAACGAGCTTGTGATCACCGTACCGATGCGTCTGACGCTGCCAGCCATCGAATCCTCTCCCGCAGAAGTGGTTGCAATCGACCCGAACGATCCGGCGGACCAGGTGCGTCCGCTCTTCGATTTCGCCGGTGAAAAATGCACGGGTGCTGTCTGGTACGACACTGGAGATCTCCATCTCGAGTTCGCCGACGGTCACAAGATCGATGTGCCGCCCAATGAACACGTCACCTCGTGGGAGCTGTACGGCAAGTACCACGGTTACGCTGCCTGCCTACCGAACGGTGAGATGCGGGTGGTGCGCCACGACGTGGCCGAAAGCGGCCGCGCCGAGTGAGCTGACGAGCGGCGCCAGCTAGGCGAAACCGGTTGCGGCGCAGGATCTCTGTGCGCTTAGGGGGCCGATACTGTGGTGCCATGCCTCGCGTGGACTATGTCATCCAATACGTCGAATCACTGGCACGCTCGGTGGCGTTCTACCGGGACGTGATAGGGCTCAAGACACGGATCGAGGGCGACGGCTACGTCGAGTTCGAGATGGCGAACACCAAGTTCTCGCTGTTCGAACGGTCCAAGCTCCCGGAGCTCATCGGCCGCGAGGGCGGGAAACCGCCGTGCGGCGAGATCGGCTTCCTGATCGACGACGTCGATCGGGAAGCGGAGCGGCTGAAAGACCTCGGTGTCGAGATTCTCAGCGGACCGATGGACCGGCCATGGCGTGAAAGGACGCTGCACATCGCCGACCCGGACGGCAACATCATCGAATTCGCGCAGAAGCTGCGATGATCCCGGGTCACCAAAGGTTGGTCATAACGCACTGCACTTCTGCAGTGGCGTCGTGCGGCTTCACTCCCATAGCCGTTAATCTCTGGGCTACTTCGGTAGGGGATAAAGCGCCATTGAGATTGAACTCAATAACGTTGATCGTGGGCGACCAATCATCTGCGTTTTGCTTCGGCGGAACCCCCGCGCTGTCTATGCAACGAAGGAAGCCGTCCCCGCCCATGCCCAGGTCAGCGTGAGCAGCCGGCGCCCCCAGCACAACCGATGCGATGAACGGGCCGGCGATGGCTACGCCGGCCGCCGCAGCGACGTACTTGTTTGTGTGCGCAACAGACGCGCGACCGCCGTCCCCGGCAGCCACCCCGCGCGCAGCATCGCGATGAAGCCTGGTTCGATCTGTGGTTACCCCCGAATTGCGTGACACCGCGGTCCAGTACCCGCAATTTCTAATTATGAAACCGGGTTTTACCGATCATTTTCTTATTAAACTTTCGTCTAAGTCATTAAATTATTTTACTTTCGTCTAAGTCAATAAAAATTGGCCTTTTTGGCGATAGATACCAAGCCAGTTCGCGCTTGTAGAAGGGTCTATCCACGGGATTTCGGTGAAGTGGCTGCGACCGCTAGGGAAGGTCCTTCGCTGAACGGCCGCGCGACGGGCTAACCAGCAGTGCGGTAAGGAATAGTCCGCCAGCCACCGCTAGAGGGATACCCCAGGCGCGACGCACCGCTATGGCACTGCCGCATCGATCGACGAAATGGGTTCCAGTCGAGTCCGCGGTCGTGGCCTGGCTGAGTGCGCTGTGAAGCCCGCTGCCGCAATTGATTTGGAAACCCCACTGGTCGAAGTCGCCGAGGAATACCGGGGAGCGAAGCGCGAACAGACCGCCGATCAGCAACAAAAGGCCAACCGCGACGATCACAACGCGTCGAGTAGACACATTTGCCTCTGCGTCTGGCGTCGCTGATTTGTCACCCCCTAGCCAGGAACTTGGATCCATCGTTCGTCCGGTCTCAGACGGATCGAGGAAGTCCAAGCGCGGTGGATAGTGCCGCGGCGGGCGGAGATCTAGCGGCGAAATCCTGACCGCCGGCCTCGTCGCGGCAACAGCTGGGATAACGCCGTTCCGCGAAGTGATGGGCCGTAGCGCCGCGGCGCCTGCGGTTCCACCGGGGTCGTGGTCGGCGATGACGGCCGGCGCCGGTGAAGGACTGACGTCGACTTCTTCTTCGGCTGTGTTGGTTCGTGTGTCGGCTATTACGGACATTTGAGTGCCTCCTGATCGGCCGTCTTCGCAGCACCGGCTGGTTCCTAGCTCGTAGGGTCCACCCGCCGCTCTGGATGCTACCTATTTCCGAAGTATGCAACATCATTTGGAAGTAATCAAGGATTTCCGGTAGTATCGTCCTCGTGTGGACCGTAAGGTGGGATCGGTGACACGTCGCAGCTATAGCCAGTACTGCGGGCTTGCCCGGGCACTCGACCTGGTGGGCGAGCGCTGGATGCTGTTGATCGTGCGCGATCTGGCGATACGCCCGCGCCGGTTCGGTGAGATCCTCGACGGCTTGCCGGGTTTGGGCACCAGCCTGCTGTCCGAGCGGCTGAAAAACCTCGAGGACGACGGGATCATCGAGCGGGCGATCAGCGGCAAAGGCCGGGGCGGCGTCGTGTATCGCCTCACCGCGCGAGGAAAAGCCTTAGCCCGTGCCCTTCAACCGTTGGCAGCCTGGGGCGCAATGTTTCTGGACCCAGCCAAAGCCGACACGTTTTCGCCCGATTGGCTGTTCTTCGCGATCCGGTCCGCCTTCCATCCCGAAGCCGCCGCAGGAGTTCACGGCTGCTACGAGTTTTGTGTGGACAAGGAAATTACGTTCTGGATCACCGTCGACGACGGCGACATCCAAATAACCCAGAAGCGCCCGCGGAAGCCGGATTTCATCCTCAACGTGGCACTTTCGGACCTCGGGGGCATCGCGTCAGGTCAACTCAAACCTAAAGATCTCTTCGAGCAGGGGCGGGCAACGCTCCGCGGCGACCGCCACGCCGCCGACCGCGCACTCGCACTCTTCGGCGCCGGTCGAACTCCGTCCGCCAACGTCTCGGGTGAGGCATCGCAACATCAATAAGGAGGTTCGAAATGCCGTTCATTGAGATGTATGTCCCGGAGGGCCTGCTCGACAATGAGACCAAGCAAACCCTCCACAACAATGTCAGCCGCCAGGTGCTGGAGGCGGAGGGCGCAACCTACGACGAGTCGCCCTTGGCCCGGGCAATCACCTGGATGCTGATCCACGAAGTGCCCGAGGGCAACTGGTCGATAGGCAGCCGGGTTCAGTCAAGCACCGACGAGCCACGCGTTCTCACTCGGATAAGCGTGCCGCATGGATCGATGGATGACGCGCGGCGGGCCGATATCGCGATGCGGGTGAACCGAGAGGTCGTCGATGCGCTCGGGGACCAGTTCACCGATCCGACGAAAAGCTTCTGTCTGATCTCGGAGCAGACGTTCAGCGGTGGTGGAACCGTCGTTAGCTTCGACGATCTCGTCCAGTGGCTCGGACTGCCAGACCCGTTGTCGCACTCAAAGACAGCGGCGCAATCGGCGGAGTAACCCAACCTATTGGACGGCCAACTCAAGACGATTTAGGCGCCGGACGAGGATGCTGGGCAACCACTCTCCGACATCGGTCGCCTCGATCCAGGTGGAGCGTTCCAACAGCGTCCGAAATACAATCTGGGCCTCGAGCCGTGCCAGCGCGGCGCCGATACAGAAATGCACCCCCTTGCCGAATGTCACGTGGCCTTTGGCGCCGATGCGATCAAGACGGAATTCGTTTGGCGCGTCGAAGTGTGCCGGGTCGCGGTTCGCCGCTCCCCACATCAGCAGTAGGTGAGCGTTGGCGGGCACGTCGACTCCGCCGAGGGTCGTGTCGCGCCATACGTGCCGGTAATGCCCCCGGAACGGTGCCTCGTAGCGGAGCGCCTCCTCGATGAAGGCGTTCAACAATTCGGGGTTCTCCCGCACCTGCTTTTGGATCTCTGGACGGTCGGCGAGAATCCACGCGGCGCTGCCCAGCAAGGAAGCCGTGGATTCGCCGGCGGCGCTGAACAGGGTGAGCATGATGCCCAATGCCACGGTCTGGTCCACCTCGCCCGAGGCGTAGCGTGCGGCCATGTCGGGAATCAGGCCGGATTCAGGTAGGGCACTTGCGTTTTCAAAATGTTCCATGACGTAACCCGACAGTTCGAATGCCGCGGCTCCTGCCGCCTCGAGCTGCGCGGCCGTGACGACACCATCCAGCAGCGTGGTGGTGGCGAAGCCCAGCCGGATGAGATTGTCGACATCGGTGTCGGGCAGGCCCAGCAGCTTGGCGACCACCATCATGGGCAGGCGGTTGGCCATCGCGCTCATCCACTCGATGCGCCCCTCGTGCAGATTCTCGTCCCAGAGGCGCTCGGCGACGTGGCTCGCGAATTCTTCGATGATGCGGACGCGTTTCGCGGACAGATGCGGCAACAGGATTTTGCGGTGCATCGCGTGTGCCGGATCGTCGGCGGTGGCCAAGGCGTGGTTGGGACTTCCAGCCTCGATCATTGGGAAGGGGGCGACCGTCCCATCCTCGTGGTAGACCATGGTCGCGCTGAGGTTGGACGAGAAGTCCTCGACCCGGTTGACCGCATCGATCACCGCATCCCAGCCGCACACGGCGTAGAACTCGGAGTCACCGATGCGGTGCACCGGCGCCTCGGCGCGCATACGGTCGTAAAGCGGGTATGGATCTTGCAGAGCCTCGGCGCCGAAGAACTGGATCGGATCGGCCAAGACGGTCATCCTGTCAGGCTGGATGAAGGCCGTGAGCAGCGTCAATGGTGGCTACCAAGGTTGATAAACGCCTGGTCGCACTACCCACGCCCACGAAATCGCCTGCACGACACCACCAGCGGGTTATGCTGAGAAAAACGTGCAAAAATTCTCATCCTGAGAGAAGTTTTTCAGCGCACCGCAGCTCGGGAGCACTTTCAGATGCCACAGAACGATTGGCTGCTTGGACGGGATCGCCGCGGCGAGGCCGCCGAACGGATCTACGCTGCGGCCGCCGACCTCATTTCCCGCGTCGGATACGACGCATTCACCATCGAGGCCTTGGCCGCCAAGGTCCATTGCTCACCGGCGACGATCTACCGGCATGCCGGCGGCAAGGCGGCCATCCGTGACGCCGTTGTCGCCATTCAGGCGAACCGGATCGTCGACACGGTGCGCGACGCGATCAAGGACCTCACCGGACCGGACCGGGTGGTGACCGCCACCATCCTTGCCCTGGAACGCATGCATTCAGATCCCTTGGTTCGGCTCATGCAGTCAATGCAATTGGCGCCGGGCAGCGAGTGGCTCACGACCTCACCAGTCGTTGCCGCCTTTGCCTCCGAAATGCTCGGCCAGGACCACCCCGACCCGCTGGCCGCGCAATGGCTGATCCGCGTCTTCCTCGCGCTGTGGTGCTGGCCGCTGAAGGACCCCGCTACCGAACGCGCCATAGTGGAGCGCTTCCTTCGCCCGTCCTACATCAACAACACCTGAAAGCCGAGATCCTCGACCAAACACTGCAACGACGCAGGACCCGCCGCCGCCCATCGCCTGCGCCAGACCGATCCGCGGATCTGAGACCTGGCGCGAATCCGCTTCTCCCCGAAGCTGGCTGATTGTCTCGGCGTCCCGGGCCAAACCCGTCGCGCCGAACGCGTGACTGCACTCGCTTGTGCCCCCGGCAGGATTCGAACCTGCGACACCGGCTTTAGGAGAGCCGTGCTCTATCCCCTGAGCTACGAGGGCGGACGGGCTGAGCTTACCGGCAACTGGCACGCAGACCGCGGGCTGCGAACGTCAGCGCAGCTCTGCGATCACCTTCGCGAACGCATCGAGGTTGTTGTCCTGGACCGTGAAGGATGTCAGCCCGTACTTTTCACGCAGTCCGGCCAGTGTGTCGGCCATCTCTCCGGGTGACCCGCTGAGTACCGACGTCATGGACAGCAATTGCTCATCGGACAGGTCCGGCGCGTACTGACGGGTCATTCGCAGGTCGGGCGCGGTCTCTCCCTCGGGCGGCATCGCCGTGATCACCATGTTCAGCTCCAGCTGATCAAACCGATCGCCCGCGGCGTTGCGCACGAACTCGATGCGTTCGGCCAGCGGGTCGTCGACGTCTCGGACCCTGGCGCCGGTCAGCCCGATGATGTCCGCGTGCCGGGCGGCCAGGGTCAGCACCCGATCGCCGTTGCCGGCGATCAGGATTGGCGTCTTGGGATGGTGTTCCTTCAAGTAGGTCGTCATGTGTTCGAGGTAGTCGACCCGCGCTCCGGCGCTCGGGTAGGGCAGCTCCGCGGCCTCGAATTCTTCCTTGACATAGCCGGTTCCGAGCCCGATCTCGAGGCGCCCGTCACTGAGCACCTCCACCGCGTGCAGGTCCCTGCTCAGCAGGGCCGGCTTGTAGAAGGCGGCGTTGAGCACATACATGCTCAGCCGCAACCGCGTCGTCACCATCGCGACCGCGGTCAGCGTCGGGCACGGTGCCGCCGCACCGAGATGGTCGGGCACGCACAGAATGTCGTAGCCGAGGTCTTCGGCTCGCTTCGCCTTGTCCACCAATTTCTCGCGGGACTTGAAGAACCGCATGCTCATCGAGAAGCGAAAATCTTTGGCCACCAACAACCTCCGTTCAACCAGCTGAGGACAATTACCAGGCGCGCGCCGCCGCCGCCAAGCCCTGCACCAGGGCAGTGGTGACCGGCGACAAGCCGTCGGGACCCGGCAGCGGGCTGCGCGGGCTCAGGCCCCTGACGCGAACGGACAGCTCGAGTTGTGTTCCGCCGTTGCGCACCCGGTTGACCGGGTTGTCGGGATGTAGGCCTCGCAGTTCGGGTGGGATGTCGTCGAGATCGGTGACGACCTGATAGCCCGTCAGCCGGATGTGCCGGGCCAGGTGGGCGGCCAGCGCGCGATTGCGACCGCCGGCCAACAGCTGGGTGCTGCGACCGATGCGGCCGTAGCCGTGCAACGACACCGCGACGTCGACATGATCGAGAAACTCGGCCAGTCGGGTGGATTCGCCGGGCTGGAACATGACCGACGGCAGGTGATGCGGGTAGTGGTCGGGATGGCGCACCACATAAACAGACGCGTCGGCGGCCTCGGCGGCGCGTTCGGCGATGACGTCGGTCATCTGCTCCAGGCCGCCGCCGTGGATGGCAAGGAAACCGAAACGCGACCGCAGCTGGCTGGACTCGATCACGCCGGGCTCGTTCAACAACGCTGAAAGTGACTGTGGCCCAGGGCCAGAACGCGGTCTCGCGGATGCCGGGCGAGGCCAGCGTGTTGGGTCCCAGCGGTGCAGGAAGTCGATCCAGCGTTGCGGAAGCCCGTGGTGCACCGCGCCGTCGATGATCCGCGGGAGGTAGCCGGGCCGCGGCGGACCCGGAGTCACCCGGTGATCGATGTAGACCCAGGCGGGTGCGGGCCCGTCGTTGGTCGTTACGGTGAGCCGGTCGCGGCGGTAGCGCACCGGCACGCCCTCGGCGCTGTCCAGGGTGGCCAGGTCGTGATCGGAGATCTGCCAGAGCACCCCGTGCACCTGGTTACCGGTAAACGGCTCGACAGTGGCCACCCCGCGCTCGTTGATCAGCCAGTCGTGGTCGGACAGGATCGCCGGTCGCGGATCGGCGGCGTCCGGACAGCGCAGCGCCATCTGGTTGACGCACAGATTCGACCCATATGCGAAATAGGGGTGCCTGCGAGCCAGCATCTATTCAGTCACCGTCTGGGTGCTGAGATCTTGAACCAAGCTAACTCCCGCGAGCCTTTCCACGGATGACAACGCTCCCAATAGTGCCGCACAGGGCTACCTGCGCGCCACGTACGGGGTCACCGGATGACGGGCGGTGGCGACGGGGCGGAGTGGGTG
>NZ_MBET01000118.1:0-5735 GCF_001954215.1 Mycobacterium sp. IS-2888 | reverse complement strand
CGGCGTCGGCCCCCCCCCGCGCCCGCCCCCGCCCCACCTCGCCCGGACCCCCCACGGCTGCATCATAAGTCTTGGCGGCGCAAACCCGGAGCGGCGGACGTGTGATCCAGCCACGTCCGCCGCCCGGAGTTCGACCGATCAACCGCAGGTCACCTTGATGCTGAAGTCCTTGGTGACCATGCCGGCCATCGGGTTCTTCAAATCGGCGCCCTGCGCCTGGCCCGTGATGGTGTAGGTCTTACCGTCCACCGCCACGTTGGCCGAGCCGACCTTGGCGCCCATGCCGCTGCTGACCGACAGCGCGTTGCCGTCGACGACAAGGGCCAACGACTCGACCTTCGGCGTGGCCTCGTCGGTCATCACGACCGCCAGCGCCTGCTGGCCACCGCCGGTGGACCCGCTGCCGATATCGATCTTGCCGCCGGTTTTGACGCAGGTCACCGAGGCGGGATTCAACCCTGCGAGGTCGCTGCCACCGACCTTGACCTGTGCGCCGGTACCGGTGGAGGCGCTGGGCGCTCCACTCGACCCCGTGCTGGCCGTGTGGCCGCCGCTCGAGCAGGCCACCAGCGCCGACGCGACGCCAAGGCCTCCAATCGCTGCCGCGAGAAGACGTTTCACTGGGATTTCCTTCCTTCATGCGCCGCCCCGTTGGCGTCGTCATGGGAGGAGTACAGAACGCCCGATTTGCTACCGATCCCAATTTTTCGGTGCAACCGGTAGGCTGCGTCGACGTGGCCCTAGGAAGGGAGGCAGCCATTGCCGAAGGTGAAATGGCTGGGAAAGCCTGAGGCCCATGACTTTCCGGCCGCTGCCGACTACCTCGCCCTGCTCGCCGATCCGCACACCGTCGAAGAGCTGACGTATAGCCTGCAGACCTCTGACGTTGTGCACAAGAAGGCCAAGGACATACTGCGGGCCGCCCAGCTGAGCCTGCTTCCGGTTGACAATCCCCATGTCGCGTCGGATCTATCCAAGATCAAAAAGGGTGAACCGCTCTCGCCCATCCTGCTGGTCCGCGGCGACTTCGCCACTGGCGTTCCGTTACAGATCGCCGACGGCTACCACCGCGTGTGCGCGAGCTATCACACCGACGAGAACACCGACATTCCCGTCGTCATAGTCGGCCGACCGCAGTGATCGAGATCCAGACCGTCGGAACGGTCCGCGTGTTGGCCCTGTCGTCGGGCCGGGTCAACGCCCTCGACGTCGAGCTGCTGGAGGAGCTGACCGCCGCCGTCCGCGAGCTGAGGGATTCGGGCGCCGGCCCGCTCGTCGTCACCGGCGCGGGCCGGGTGTTCTGCGCCGGGGTCGACCTCAACCGCGTGCTGCAGGGCGGTGCCGACTACGCCGATCGGTTGATACCCGCGCTGTCCGACGCGTTCGTCGCGATGTTCGGCTACCCCGGGCCGACCGTCGCCGCGATCAACGGCGCCGCCATCGCGGGCGGGTGCGTGCTGGCGTGTGCCTGCGACCGCCGGCTGATCGGGCCGGACGCGCAGATCGGGGCGACGGAGGTTCGCGTCGGGGTCCCGTTTCCAGCCGCGGCGCTCGAGGTCATTCGGCACGCGTGCGGCGATCACGCCGAGGAAGTGCTGCTCGGCGGCGGCCTCTATCGCGGCGACGACGCAGTCGCCAGCGGACTTGCCCACCGCGTGGTTGCCGACGACCTGCTCGGGGCGGCCGAAGCGGAGGCGTCGGACCTGGGTGAGATCTCGCCCGACGCCTATCGGCACACCAAAGCCCAGTTGAGGGCGCCCGTTCTGGCGCGGATCGGCGAGGCAGGCGGCGTCGACCGCGAGGTGCGTGAGCTGTGGGGTGCCGAGCAGACCCGGCAGCGCATCGCCGACTCGCTCGAGCGCCTACGGCGCCGCTGAGTTATTCGTCGTCGACCGCGACGCCGCCGCGGGTGCGCCGGCGTCGCATGCGGTGGGTGCCCTTGCCGGTGGGACGGCGGTTGCGCAGCCCGGCCGCGGGCTGTTCGGCGGCCGGCTCTTCGGTCGCTGCCTCTTCGGCTTTTGCGGGCTCTTCGGCCGGCTCTTCAGCTTCTTCGGCTTCGGCGGTTTCTTCGGTTTCCGCGACCGGCTCGACCGTCTCGGCTTCTTCGGTTTCTTCAGCCTCGGCTTCGGGCTCTTCGGCTTCTTCTGCTTCTTCGTCGGTTTCTTCGGCCTCGGACTCCGCCGCCTCGGCCTCCTCGGCGGCTTCGTCGGCCGCCTCGTCCTTCTTGCCACGACGCTTCTTGGGCTTCTTCGCCTTGATCGGTTTCGGCGGTGGCGGCGGCAACTCGGCCACAAACGATAGGTAGAAGGCGAAAATTCCGAGCAGGCCGATCGCGGCGGCGGCGCCGTAGATGCCGAACAGGTACCGTCCGGCGGAGTCCAGGCTGAGCCAGATCTCGCTGATCGCGGTACCGACGATCAGCACGCCCGCCAGCACGTGGGCCACGATCGACCACACCCGCATGGACAGCGCCAGCTGCGGGGTGCCCAGCTCCGGCTTGCGGGTGCGCAACAGGGTGAACACCACGGGCAGCGCGGCCAACCCGATGAGCGCGCCCGACGCGATGCGGCCCGCCATCCCCAGTCCGCGCGTCATCTCGCCCGTCAGCTCGTACCAGCGGGGCAGCACGCAGAAGAAATAGAGGACGCCGGCACCGATCGAAAACAACAAGTGCCACGGTATGGCGACCTTGCGCCCCATACGCCTCCTCATGCTGATGGTCAGTCCTCGGCCGCACCGGGGACTAGCTGGCGGAGGATGCGGGATTTGAACCCGCGAGGGCTATTAACCCAACCCGCGTTCCAGGCGAGCGCCATAGGCCACTAGGCGAATCCTCCGTGGCCATGGTAGCCGAGTGCCCTACGGCCCCCACCGGTTGCACGCGGGTAACTCCGGGCCAGGTATTACACTCGCGATGGACCCCGCGCGGCGTCTATCCTGTGAACTCCCCCAGGGCCGGAAGGCAGCAAGGGTCAATGGGCTCTGTCGGGTGCGCGGGGTCCCCTATGTCCGGGGGCATTCATGACCCCGAAGCTCGTGCGATCAGCGAAAGGTCCCCCGGTGGCGTTCGATTCCCTCAGCCATGACGAGCTAGCGGCCCTGCACGCACGCCACCAGCAGCAGTATGCGGAGCTGCAGGCCATGAAGCTGTCCCTGAACCTCACCCGCGGCAAGCCGTCCGAAGAGCAGCTGGACCTGTCCAACCGGCTCCTGACCCTGCCTGGAGAGGACGACTACCGCGACGAGGAGGGCACCGACACCCGCAACTACCTCGGCCAGCACGGGCTGCCGGAATTGCGGGCCATATTCGGCGAGCTCCTCGGCATTCCGGTGCCCAACCTGATCGCGGGTAACAACTCAAGCCTGGAACTGATGCACGACATCGTCGTCTTCTCGTTGCTGCACGGCGGCGTGGACTCGCCACGGCCGTGGAAGGACGAACCGAGCGTCAAGTTCCTGTGTCCCGTCCCCGGCTACGACCGGCACCACAACCTCACCGAAACCATGGGCATCGAGATGATTCCGATCCCGATGCTGCCCGACGGTCCCGACATCGACCTCATCGAAGAACTGGTCGCCGTGGACCCCGCAATCAAGGGGATGTGGGCGGTCCCGGTCTTCGCCAACCCGACCGGCGTCACCTATTCGTGGGAAACGGCTCGCCGACTGATCCAGATGCGCACGGCCGCGCCCGACTTCCGGTTGTTCTGGGACAACGCGTACGCGGTCCACACCCTGACGCACGAGTTCGTCCGCCAGGTCGACGTTCTCGGGCTGGCGGCCAAGGCCGGCAACCCGCACCGGCCGTATGTGTTCGCGTCGACGTCGAAGATCACGTTCGCCGGCGCCGGCGTCAGCTTCCTCGGCGGATCGTTGGGCAACATCGCCTGGTATCTGCAGTACGCGGGGAAGAAGTCGATCGGACCGGACAAGGTGAACCAGCTGCGGCATCTGCGCTTCTTCGGTGACGCCGACGGGGTCCGCCTGCAGATGATGCGGCATCAGCAGATCCTGGCGCCGAAATTCGCGTTGGCGGCCGAAATCCTGGATCAGCGGCTGAGCGAATCCAAGATCGCCTCGTGGACCGAACCCAAGGGCGGTTACTTCATCAGCCTCGACGTGTGGCCCGGCACGGCGCGGCGGACCGTCGCCCTGGCCAAGGACGCCGGCATCGCGGTCACCGACGCCGGCGCGACCTTCCCGTATCGGAAAGACCCGGACGACAAGAACATCCGCGTCGCACCCACATTCCCGCCGATGCCGGAACTGCGTGCCGCCGTCGACGGGCTTGCGACCTGCGCGCTGCTGGCGGCCTCGGAGTCGATGCTCAACCTGGCCCCGTCCGCGTCGAGTGCGCGCTGACGGTTTTCGCTGTGCGCTGAGGGCGCCCTGCGCGCACACTGAACGCCGCCGCTGCACACTCGATGCCAGTCGGGTCCGAGTCACCGGGCGTCGGTAGCCTGCTGAGCGTGGCCCTCTACCGCAAGTATCGACCGGCAACCTTCGCCGAAGTGGTGGGGCAGGAGCACGTCACCGAACCGCTGTCCATCGCCCTGGAAGCCGGCCGGATCAACCATGCCTACCTGTTCTCCGGGCCGCGCGGCTGCGGCAAGACGTCCTCGGCGCGCATCCTGGCCCGGTCGTTGAACTGTGTGCAGGGGCCGACGGCCAACCCGTGCGGCGTGTGCGAATCCTGCGTGGCGTTGGCCCCCAACGCGCCCGGCAGCATCGATGTGGTGGAACTCGACGCGGCCAGCCACGGCGGCGTCGACGACACCCGCGAGCTGCGCGACCGCGCGTTCTATGCGCCGGCGCAGTCGCGCTACCGGGTATTCATCGTCGACGAGGCACACATGGTGACGACCGCGGGCTTCAACGCGCTGCTCAAGATCGTCGAGGAACCCCCCGAACATCTCATCTTCATCTTCGCCACCACCGAACCGGAGAAGGTGCTGCCGACCATCCGGTCGCGCACCCATCACTACCCGTTCCGGCTGTTGCCGCCGCGCACCATGCGGGCGCTGGTCGGGCGGATCGCTGAGCAGGAGGGCGTCGTCGTCGACGACGCGGTGTATCCGCTGCTGATCCGCGCCGGCGGTGGTTCGCCCCGCGACACGCTGTCGGTGCTGGACCAGTTGGTGGCGGGTGCCGAGGGCCAGCACGTGACCTATCAGCGGGCGCTGGGCTTGCTGGGCGCCACCGACGTCGCCCTGATCGACGATGCCGTCGACGCGCTGGCCGCTTCGGATGCGGCCGCGTTGTTCGGCGCTGTCGAATCGGTCATCGACGCCGGCCACGACCCGCGGCGCTTCGCCACCGATCTGCTGGAGCGGTTCCGCGATCTCATTGTGCTGCAAGCGGTTCCGGATGCGGCTAGCCGCGGCGTGGTGGACGCGCCCGAGGATGTGCTGGATCGGATGCGCGAGCAGGCGGCGCGCATCGGGCCGGCGGCGCTGACGCGCTACGCCGAGGTGGTGCAGGCGGGGCTGGGGGAGATGCGCGGCGCGACGGCGCCACGCCTGCTGCTCGAAGTGGTCTGCGCGCGACTGCTGCTGCCCTCGGCCAGCGATGCCGAGGCGGCGCTGCTGCAACGCGTCGAGCGGATCGAGACCCGGCTGGGCGTCTCCATCCCGGCGTCAGAGGCTGCCGATGGCGCGGTGCCCCCGCCACGGCCCGCCGCGCCCAGCCCGCCGCCCAAACGGGCCGCGGCACCCAAGCCCAGCCAGCGATGCCGA
>NZ_MBET01000117.1:0-28307 GCF_001954215.1 Mycobacterium sp. IS-2888 | reverse complement strand
TGTGTATAAGAGACAGCCTACAACCCGAACTTCATCGGCGGCGACATCATCGGCGGCGCTCTTGCTGACGGACGCCAGGATGCGGTCGCGGAATCCCGGAGCGAACCGCTCGATCTGGTCGACGACCGCGGCGGTGGCGTCGCCGGTGTAGCCGAACGGCACGTGCGCGTAGGCCCAGATCGGGTTGACGTTGCCGGCCGACCGGGACGGGTCGGCCAGGTACTGCTGCCCGACGAGCACGAACGGCCGCCGCACCATCTTGCCTTGCGCGCGTTGACGTTCGGTGTCCGCGATCTCGGCGAAGGTGCCGCCGAGGTGAACGGTGCCGGCGCGGCCGCAGTCGGGGTTCGCCCACGGGATGTCGCCCTCGATCGCGAAGTCGACCTTGAACGCCGAGGACCCCTGGCGGTAGCGCCGGTAGGACCGCCTGATCCGGCCCGGCATCACGTCGCCGTATATCGACAGCACCGCGGCGGGACTGAGATCCAGCATGACGATGTCGGCGTCGGGAATGTCCCTGCGGCTCGACACGGTCACCCCCGTCGTCACGCCGCCGCCGTGCGCTGCCAAAGCCGCGGCCAGCGCCTGGATGATCGAACCGGATCCGCCCTCGGCGACGGGCCAGCCGTAGCGGTGCCCGGTGGCCAGAAACATCAACCCGAGCGCGGAGGTGAGCGGCCGGTCCAGCCGGGTGAACATGTGCGCGGCGGCGCCGCCGAACAACGCGCGCGCCGGCTCGGTGCGAAACCAGCGCGCCAGCACGGTAGCCGGCAGCACCGCGCGCGGACCGAACGCTGCGAGGCGGATCGGGTGACGCGGGATGTTGAGCACCGGGCGGAGCAAGTCCTGGGCCAGCTGGTCGAACCCGGCCGCCAGATCGCCGACGGCGCGGCGCCACCGGGTGCCGTCGGGTCCCATGCCGGCGACGGTCTGATCGATCGACTGGTACAGCACACCCGCGCTGCCGTCGTCGAGCGGGTGCGCGCAGTCGATCTCCGGCCACTTCAAGGTCAGTCCATGGCTTTGGAGGTCGATCTCCTGCCAGAACGGTGACCCGACTGCCCACGGGTGAGACGCCGAGCAGTGGTCGTGAATCACCCCGGGCAGCGTCAGCTCGCTGGAGCGCGCTCCCCCGCCGATGGTGTCGCGGGCCTCCAGCACCTGGACGTCGACACCGTGGCGGGCGAGTTGGATCGCGGCGGCCAGGCCGTTGGGACCGGCGCCGACGACCACCGCCTTTGTCATGACTCCGGGTGAAGCACGTTTTGCGTGGTGACGTGGACCGGGAACTCGTCGCCCGGCTCGGCCCACGGCTGACGCGACAGCATGTCCTCGATGGTGACGTAGCCCGCCTCGATCAGTCCGGTCTTGGCGTCGAGGATGCGGTACCACTGTTTCTGGATGTGGATCGGTTGGCCCTCCAGGACGATCACGCGAAGGTCGCCGTCCTCGAGATGGCAGCGCCGCTGTACGGCTTCCAGCAGCTGCTCGTTGTGCAGGTGACCCTCACCGAAGTTCCACCCGACCAACGGCCCGGCGACCACCTCGCCCTCACGAATCTTGTAGTCGGCTTCGTTGTCGATCGCGCGGGGTAACAACGCATTGAGCACCCGGCCGTGGAGGTGCATCGCCCGGAACGCCGCGACCTTGTCGGCCATGATTTCGGCGGTCGCCGGGCCGTAGAGCTTGGCCAGCTGGTTGACGACGAGCGCAGAGCTCTTGACGACTTCGGCGTCGACCTTCTCCTCGATGCCCGCGCGGAAGCACCACACGCTGCAGGCCCAGTTGCCGGCGTAGTAGCGCATTGCGGGGAGGAACGAAACCTTCTCGGGGAACATGTTTCCCACGATCACGACGGCTACCACGACGACCATGAGCGCCAGCAGCAGCGGCGAGGAAAGGTCGGTGGCGCGGATCGCGGCGTAGTGCCCGAACAGGTAGAACAGCGAGAAAATAAAGAACACGTTCCACTCCAACGGGACTCCCATCGGGAGGTTGGAAATGATGTTGAGGTGGAAGATCACCATGAACCCGATGAGAAACCACCGCCACGGCTGATCGCCGGCGACGAACACCAGGACCGTCGGGACGATGAACTCCGCCGTGGTGCCGCCGACGTGGGCCATGAGCTTCGGAAGCAAGCTGGGCCGTAGGTCGTTGACGTGGTCGCGGTAGAGCAGGTGCTTGATCGGCAGGAACAGCTTGGGCCGCAACAGCGCGTTGTTGCTCGTCATCACCGACACGACGTAGGGGAAGTGGTGGTTGAGCTTGGAGGTCGCCGCCCCCCACCAGAGCAGCAGCATGATGATCTTGAACGCCGCGATTTGATCGGTGAACGGGAAAAAGAACACGAACAGCTTCAGCCAGTAATGTTCCCCGCGCGCGGCCAGGAAGATGGTCTTGTCGCGCAGGCCCAGCAGCGCCAGCGCGACGATCGTGGGGATCACCACGACGGGGTTGATCAGGCCGACATCGCCGGCGCCCGTGACCGGCCCCCCGTGCCCGGGTGACAGCAGCGCCCACACCGCGCCGATCAACACGATGGCATAGAGGGCGACGTCGACGAGAGTGCGGGAATCGCCGCGGGTGAGCGGAACCTTATCCGGCCAGGCCGGCAGTCGAATCGTGTTGGGCCGCAACCAATACAGAACTCCACCGATGGGAGGCATGAACCGTCCGGTCAGCGGGCCGGATCCGCAGCCCAGGCCCAGGACCTCGAACAGCAGCGTGAAGACGATCACCTTCTGATACACGATCGGTTGGGTCCACCAATCGCCGATGCGGCCCAGGCCGCCCAGGCCCGGGGTCAGCGAGATGATCGCGGCCGGGGCGGCGACATACACCGCGATCTTGAGCAGGTAGAGCAGATACACCGCATACGGTGTTCCGAAGCCGTGTTCCGCCCAATGCCGGGTGACGACCTGCAGCCGCGTCGCCCGTGGCAGGGTCGGCCACGTGTCGTGATCGACGTCCGGAAGCTCCGGTGACATGAATCCCATGGCTGGCCTCTCTGTCGCCGAAAACGGCTGCGGCAAGCGCTATTTCACCCGAACCGCTGGCGCAGCCCTTCGATCATCCCATCGAGTGATTGCCGTTCCTGTTCTTCGCCGCGCAGCATGTGCCGGAAGTTGGCGGCGCCTTCGGCGTCGCGGTTGGACTCGCAGACGGCGATCGCCTGGTGGTATCGGTCGATGCGATGCTGGCTGAGCCGCCGGCTCTGGGCGAGCAGGCGCAGGAAGTAGTCGGCCTGCCGGCGATCGGCCATCGCAGCCGCGGCCGCCGAAAAATCGGCATCGCGACTTCCGCGCCGGGATGGACGTGTCCGCCGGTCCAGCGCGGTGCCCGACCTGTGGGCAGCGACCGAGCGCGACGCGCGCTCGTCGGGCGAACCGGCGAAGTCCATCTGTTCTCTCAACTGGACGTTGGCGAAGGGACGGGCCGTAACCATACCCTGCCCGGTGCCGCCCGGTCCACAAGCGGATTCCGGCCGCTCACACCGGGCTCGCTACCATCGAGGAACCTCAGCGCGGCAAGGAAGCCTCAAGGAGAACCGTGAGCGACAACGACAGCGACGACATCGGCAAATTCGACCCTGGCACCACCCGGCGGTTGATGAGCGCGATGCGCCCGTTCTTGAAGACATATTTCCGGTCTGAGGTGCACGGGCTGGACGCGTTCCCGCCCGGTGGGGCGCTGGTCGTCGCGAATCATTCCGGCGGCATGTTCCCGATGGACGTCCCGATCTTCAGCGTCGACTTCTACGACAAGTTCGGCTACGACCGGCCGGTCTACACGCTCAGCCACGACATCCTGTTCATGGGCCCGACGGCGCCGCTGTTCCGGCGCGCCGGCTACATCCGGGCCAACCCCGAGAACGCGGCCAGGGCGCTGCGGGCCGGCGGCGTGGTGGTCGTTTTTCCCGGCGGCGACTACGACGCCTACCGGCCCACGCTGTCGGAGAACGTCATCGACTTCAACGGCCGCAAGGGCTACGTCCGCACGGCGATCGAGGCCGGCGTGCCCATCGTCCCGGCCGTGTCCATCGGCGGGCAGGAGACCCAGCTCTATCTGTCCCGCGGCACCTGGCTGGCCGAGAGACTGGGCATCAAGCGGCTGCTGCGCAGCGCCATCATGCCGGTTTCGTTCGGTTTCCCATTCGGGTTCAGCGCCGTGATCCCGCCCAATCTGCCGCTGCCCAGCAAGCTCGTGATGCAACTGCTGGAACCGATCGACATCGCCGCGCAATTCGGCGAGGACCCGGACGTCGACGAGGTCGACGAGCACGTCCGGTCGGTCATGCAGGACGGCCTGACCACGCTCGCGTCCGGCCGCCGCTTCCCGATTCTGGGCTGAGCCATGGCATCTCGTCTCAACCAGGCCCTCGGCATCATCACCACCCTGAGGCGCGCCGGAATGATCGCGCCGATGCGGCCCGACCGCTACCTGAAGATCGCCGCCGCGATGCGTCGCGAGGGCCTGGGCATCACCGTGGGTTTCGCCAGCGCCGCGCAGCGCTGCCCGGACCGTCCCGGGCTGGTCGACGAGCTGGGCACGCTGACGTGGCGCGAGCTCGACGAAAACATCGACGCGCTGGCCGCGGCGCTGCAGAAGCTGCCCGGCGGCAGGGTCATCGGGATCATGTGCCGCAATCACCGGGGCTTCGTGGAATCGCTGGTGGCCGGCAATCGGATCGGCTCCGACATCCTGCTACTCAACACGTCGTTCGCCGGGCCGGCGCTGGCCGACGTCGTCAACCGCGAAGGGGTCGACACCGTCATCTACGACGAGGAGTTCACCGAGACGGTGGACCGCGCGCTGGCCGACAAGCCGGACGCCACCCGGATCCTGGCCTGGACTGACGGGCAGCACGAGTCGGCCTTGATAAAACTAGGGAAGCTCGTCGCCGATCACGCCGGGCAGCGGCCCGAGCGCACCGGCCGCAAGGGCAGGATGATCTTGCTCACCTCCGGAACCACCGGAACACCCAAGGGCGCCAACCAGACTGGCGGCAACGCCGGGATCGGCACACTCAAGGCGATCCTGGACCGCACGCCGTGGCGGGCCGAGGAGCCGATCGTGATCGTCGCGCCGATGTTTCACGCGTGGGGTTTTTCCCAGCTGGTGTTCGCCGCATCGATGGCCTGCACGGTGATCACCCGGCGCAAATTCGACCCGGAGGCCACGCTGGATCTCATCGACCGGCACCGGGCGACCGGCCTCGCGGTGGTCCCGGTGATGTTCGACCGCATCATGGACCTGCCCGACGAGGTACGAAACCGGTACAGCTGCAAGTCATTACGGTTCGCGGCGGCATCCGGTTCGCGGATGCGCCCGGATGTGGTGATCGCGTTCATGGACCAGTTCGGCGACGTGATTTACAACAACTACAACGCCACCGAGGCCGGCATGATCGCCACCGCCACGCCGGAAGACCTGCGCGCCGCGCCGGACACCGCGGGCCGGCCCGCGGGCGGGACCGAAATCCGGATCCTGGACCCGGATTTCAACGAGGTGCCCACCGGCGAGGTGGGCAGCATCTACGTCCGCAACGACACCCAGTTCGAGGGGTACACCTCGGGCACCACCAAGGATTTCCACGCCGGGTTCATGTCGTCGGGAGACGTCGGCTACCTCGACGAGGCCGGACGGCTGTTCGTCGTCGGCCGCGACGACGAGATGATCGTCTCCGGCGGCGAGAACGTCTACCCGATCGAGGTGGAGAAGACGCTGGCGGCGCACCCGGACGTGGCGGAGGCCGCGGTGATCGGCGTCGACGACGAGCAGTACGGCCAGCGGCTGGCGGCGTTCGTGGTGCTGAGCCCGGGCGCGCAGGCCACCGCGGACACGCTCAAGCAACACGTGCGGGAGAACCTGGCCAACTACAAGGTGCCCCGCGAAATATCGGTCCTCGACGAGCTCCCCCGCGGCAGCACGGGCAAGATCCTGCGGGCCGAATTGCAATCGCGGGTCAGCGGCTGATGCGGTCGATGCTGAAGAAGCCGCGGCCACTGGCCCGCGCCGCCGTCGAATTCATCAACGCCGCCAACGGATTACGCCCGCTCGCCCGCAAGGGCTACCCCACCGTCGCGGTGTTCTGGTTCGGCTGGCCCACGTCGGAGGTGCCGGGCGTGTACTTCACCGCGTCGCTACTCGACGCGCTGCGCCGCGGCCGCCGCGGCGACTTCGCCGGGCGGCGGGGGAAGGCGGCGCTGGCCCTGACCGCCGCGTCCTGGGCGATCCTGGGGGTGATCCGCTGGCGCGGCGTCACCACCCCGGGCCCGGTGCTGGAGGCCGGGCTGCGCGAGCAACTGGGAGCCGACTACGCCGAGGCGCTGGCCGAACTCCCGCAGACCGAGCCCAAGCGCCGCGGACGGCGCAACCTGCCGCTGGGCAACACCGTGGCCCGGCGGCGCTACGTCGAGAAGACGAACGTCGTGTCCTATGGGCCGCACGGCCGCGCGAACCTCGCCGACATCTGGCGCCGTCGCGACCTGCCCCGCGACGGCAAGGCGCCGGTGCTGGTGCAGGTGCCCGGCGGCGCCTGGGTGATCGGAATGCGCCGTCCCCAGGCCTATCCCCTGATGAGCCACCTGGCGGCCCGCGGCTGGGTGTGCGTGTCGGTCGGCTATCGGGTTTCCCCGATGCACACCTGGCCCGACCACATCGTCGACGTCAAGCGGGCGCTGGCCTGGGTCAAGGAGAACATCGCGCGATACGGCGGTGATCCCGACTTCGTCGCCATCACCGGCGGCTCCGCCGGCGGTCACCTGGCCGCGCTGGCGGCGCTGACGCCCAATGACCCCAAATTCCAGCCGGGCTTCGAAGACGCCGACACGTCGGTGGTCGCCGCGGTCCCGGTGTACGGGCGCTACGACTGGTTCTCCACCGAGGGCGAGGGCCGTCCCGAATTCGTCCGATTGCTCGAAAAGTTCGTAGTGAAGCGGAAATTCGCCGACCACCGCGATATCTACGTCGACGCATCGCCGATCCGGCGGCTGCGGGCCGACGCGCCGCCGTTCTTCGTCTTGCACGGCGCCGACGACTCCCTCATTCCGGTCGGCGAGGCACGCGAATTCGCCGAGGAACTGCGCGGGGTGTCGAAGTCGCCGGTGGCCTACGCCGAATTGCCCGGCGCCCAACACGGTTTCGACATCTTCGGCTCGCCGCGGGCGCATCAAGCCGCCGAGGCGGTGGCCCGGTTTCTGTCCTGGGTGTACGCGACCGCCTATCCGGGCCGCGACTAAGCCAGCGCCGCCGCTTTCTCGAGTTCGGTCAGCGCCGGCTCGATCGCGTCGGCCATATCGTCGATGTCGTTGGCCACCTCGGGCGTGGTCACGAAGCCGAAATCCAGGTAGTCGGTGTAGGAGAAGCAGGTGACGTTCAGGGCGATGTCCATGACCGGCGGGCCGAGCGGAACCAGCGAGTCGAGCTTGGCCCCCGCCATGTACAACGGGAACGGCGGACCGGGAACATTGGACACAACCAGGTTGAGCGGAGCCAGGTTTCGCGACAGGCCGGTGGCCGTGTAGGCACGCGCGGCCAGGTGCAGCAGCCCGGGCGGGGTCGTCTCGGTCAGGCCCATGATCTGATGCGCCGACAGCGCCTTGGCCATCCCCTTGGCGCTCTGCGTGCTTTCGTGGATGGCGCGCAGCCGCTCGCCCGGGTCGTCGATGTCAGTGGCCAGGGATGCGGTCATCGAGCTGATCTTGTTGCCGATCTCGTCCTTGTTCTCGTCGGTTCGAGTCGAGACGGGAATCTGCGCGATCAGCGGTTTGGTGGGCAGCTCACCGCGTTTCTGCAAATATTCGCGCGCGGCACCGGCGACCATGGCCAGCACGACGTCGTTGAGCTTGACGTCGTACGCGTCCTTGACGGCCTTCGCCCGGGCCAGCTCGACGCGGCAGCCGGTGACCCGCCGGTGCGGCGACACCGGCGCGTTGAACCGGGTCTTGGGCGCCTCGAAGTAGCGCGGCGGCCGGCTGGCGATACCCAACGCGGCGACCTGCTGGCGCACCGTCTGCTCGACCAGCCGGGCGATGCGGAAGGGCGTCTTGACGCCGACGTTGATGAGCGCACCCACCGCGCGCCGCTCCAGCCCGGGAAGCTGGAAGCCGACCAGCGATCCGACCGTTTCCTGTTGCGGCGGACGGGGTTCCGGCGTGACGTCCAGAAGGATTTCACCCAACCCGGCACCCGACACCCCGTCGACGATGGCGTGGTGCATCTTGGTCAGCGTGGCGATCCGGCCGCCTTCGACACCCTCGATGACCCACAGTTCCCACAGCGGCCGGGAGCGGTCCAGCTTGTAGGACATCAGCCGGCCCACCAGCTCCTCGAGCTCGCGGCGACTCCCCGGAGCGGGCACGCCGATCCGGCGCACGTGGAAGTCGATGTCGAGTTCGGAGTCCTCGACGAACCACGGCCGGTCCAACCCGAGGGGCGCGCCGGTGACCCGCCAGCGCAACTGCGGGATCTCGGGCAGCCGCTCGATGAGCAGTTCGCGGAGGCGCTGAAAACTGTAGTCCGGCGCATCGCTGGGATCGCAGATCGCCAGCGCGCCCACATGCATATGCCAGCCCGACGTTTCGGCCGACCAGAACGCCGCATCAACACTCGATAGCCGCTTCATGCGATGACCGTAGCCCTCCCCCACCCCTTGCGCCCAGCAATCCGCTGGTTAGCTAGGCA
Source organism: Mycobacterium sp. IS-2888 (assembly GCF_001954215.1). Taxonomy (NCBI): domain Bacteria; kingdom Bacillati; phylum Actinomycetota; class Actinomycetes; order Mycobacteriales; family Mycobacteriaceae; genus Mycobacterium; species Mycobacterium sp. IS-2888. Next base: position 19,619 of record NZ_MBET01000117.1, on the reverse strand, counting down.
TCTTCCAAAAGGTCTGGCGTTACCGCCGACTCGGTGTCGGGGATGCCGTCGACCTTCGCCTTACGGTCGGCCATCGAGAGCAATCGCCGAATACGGCCCGCCACAGCGTCTTTCGTCATCGGAGGGTCGGCCAGGCGGCCGAGCTCCTCGAGGGAAGCCTGCCGGTGCTCGACACGCAGCTTGCCGGCCGACGCCAGATGGTCGGGGACGCTGTCGCCGAGTATCTCCAATGCCCGCTCCACCCGCGCCGCCGCCGCGACCGCGGCCCGCGCCGAGCGGCGCAGGTTGGCGTCGTCGAAATTGGCGAGGCGGTTGGCCGTCGCGCGCACCTCGCGACGCATCCGGCGCTCCTCCCAGATCAACCGGGTGTCCTGCGCGCCCATCCGCGTCAGCAGCGCGCCGATGGCCTCGCCGTCGCGCACCACCACTCGATCGGCGCCACGCACCTCGCGCGCCTTCGCGCTGACGCCCAGCCGGCGGGCGGCGCCCACCAAGGCCAGCGCGGCCTCCGGGCCGGGGCAGCTGACCTCCAGCGCCGACGAGCGTCCGGGCTCGGTCAACGAGCCGTGCGCCAGGAAGGCTCCCCGCCAGGCGGCTTCGGCGTCGGTGATGCTGCCGCCCACCACCTGTGCGGGCAGACCCCGCACCGGACGGCCCCGCATGTCGAGCAGGCCCGTCTGGCGTGCGAGCGCCTCACCGTCGTTGGCCACCCGGAGCACGTACCGCGTGCTCTTGCGAATTCCGCTGGCCGACAACACATGTACGACGGCGTTGTAGCCGTAAAGATCGAAGATGTCCTTGCGCAGCCGCCGCGCGATGTTGCCCAGATCCACCTCGGCCTCGACCAGGACTCGCCCGCCAACGATGTGCAACCCACCGGCGAACCGCAACAGGGAGGTGACTTCCGCCCGACGCGCGCTGACCGATTTCACGACCAGGCGGCTCAGCTCGTCCTTGACTTCGGTCGTCATCGCCACGCGTCGTCACCCCTCGTATCGCTCTCGACCCGAATCTCCGCGGTGGTTCTCGACGAAGGCACTCCCGGGGCCCTGGGGCCCCCTCGGACCCCGTCCAGGGCCGCCGCGAGCTTGCCCGGGTCATGTAAAGGTCTACCAGGTGTGGCCACGTCGGCGAAGTGGACCTCGGCCTGCAGCAGCGTCGCGGTGCGGCGCAGCTGCTCGCGTTCCCGCTCACTCGGCACCCGCTCGGCGTCGATGATGATGTCGTGGACGGTGAACCCGGGCGCATGCTGGGCGAGCACGTGCAGATGCCGCTCCACCGAGAATCCGGCCGTCTCCCCCGGCTCCGCGACCAGGTTGAGCACCAGGGCACGCCGCGCGCTGGTCCTGCGCAGCGCGGCGGCCAGGTCCGGCACCAGCACGTGCGGGATCACGCTGGTGAACCAGGAACCGGGGCCCAGCACCACCAGGTCGGCGGACATGATGGCGTCCACCGCCTGCCGGGTCGCCGGCGGGTCGGCGGGAAGCAGCCGCACGCGGCGCACCTTGCCGGGTGTGGTGGCGATCGCCACCTGGCCGCGGATCAGCCGGAACATCCGCGGGTCGGACTCCAGGCCGGAGACGTCGGCCTCGATCTCCAGCGCGATCGGGCACATCGGCAACACCCTGCCCTTGACCCCGAGGATGCGCCCGAGCTCGTCGAGTGCGGCGACCGGATCGGCCAGCACCTCGTTGAGCCCGGCCAGCATCAGGTTGCCGATCGGATGCCCCGCCAACGCGCCGCTGCCGCCGAATCGGTGCTGCAGGATGGTCGCCCACAGTCGCCCATACGGGCTGTCGGATGCCAACGCCGCCAGCGCCATTCGCAAATCGCCCGGCGGGATGACACCCAGTTCGCTGCGCAACCGGCCGGACGAGCCTCCATCGTCGGCAACGGTGACCACGGCGGTGACGTAGGGGGTCAGCCGGCGGGCCGCGGACAGCGTCGCATGCAAGCCGTGTCCGCCCCCGAGGGCAACGATGCCCTCGCTATTCGGTGAGCTCATTCGCGGCCCAGATCCCGGTGCAGCACCCGCACCGACAGCTGCGCATTGCCGCCCAGCAGCTGCATCAAGGCCTCGGCGATCGCGACGCTGCGATGCTTACCGCCGGTGCAGCCAATGGCGACCGTCATGTATCGCTTGCCCTCCCGGCGGTAGCCGCCGACGACCAGAGATAGCAATCGATGGTAGGCGTCGAGAAACTCGGCGGCGCCGGGTTGGCTCAACACGTAATCGCGCACCGCCGGGTCTTGGCCGGTGAGCGGGCGCAGCTCGTCGACCCAGTGTGGGTTGGGCAGGAATCGCACGTCCATGACCATGTCGGCATCCATCGGCAGGCCGTACTTGAAGCCGAACGACTCCACGGTGACGCTGGTGGTCGCGGCGCCGTCGGAACCGAAGGCCCGCTCGATGTTTTCCCTCAGGCCCCGCACCGACAATGTCGACGTGTCGATGATCAGGTCGGCGGTGGCGCGAACCGGGGCCAACATCGCGCGCTCGGCGGCGATACCCTCGGCCAGGGTCTGCTCGCCCTGCAAGGGATGGCTGCGGCGGTTCTGTTCGTAGCGGCGGACCAACATGTCGTCGGACGCCTCCATGAACACCACGCGCGGGGTGATGTTGCGGGTGGCCAGTTCGGTGCGCACCGAGTCCAAATCGCCGGTGAATCCCCGTGATCGAACGTCCATCACCACCGCGAGCTGGGTGATCCGCGACCCGGCGGCCAGCCCGAAGTCCACCATCCGGGTGATCAACTCGGGCGGCAGATTGTCGGCGACGTACCAGCCGAGGTCCTCGAGCACCTTCGCCGCGGTGCCGCGTCCGGCCCCGGACAACCCGGTCACCAGGACGACGTCGATGCCTGGAGCGTTCGTCATCGGTCAATCCTGGGGTCGCAGCGCTTCGAGAACGGCCGTGGCGGTCGCCACGCCGATACCCGGGACGGCGGTGATCTGGTCGACGGTGGCCTCCTTGAGGCGGGCTAGCGAGCCGAAATGCGTTACCAGTGCCTTACGGCGATGTTCTCCCAATCCTGGCACCGAATCGAGCGCTGAGGCGGTCATTCGCTTGGATCGCTTGCTGCGATGGTAGGCGATGGCGAACCGGTGCGCCTCGTCACGCACGCGCTGCAGCAAATAGAGTCCCTCGCTGTTGCGCGGCATGATGACGGGATCCGGCTCGGACGGCACCCACACCTCTTCCAGCCTCTTGGCCAGGCCGATCACCGCCACGTCGGTGATGCCGAGCTCGTCGAGCACGGCGCTGGCCGCGTTGACCTGGGGGGCGCCGCCGTCGACGACGTAGAGGTTGGGCGGGTAGGCGAACCGGCGCGATTTTCCTTCCGGCGAAAGCATATTCGGGTCGTTCTGCTCGCTCAGGTGGCGCGCGAACCGGCGCCGGGTGACCTCGGCGATGGAGGCGACGTCGTCGGAGCGTCCCTGCCCCGCGGCTTCCCGGATCCCGAAGTGCCGATAGTCGGATTTGCGCGGCATGCCGTCCTCGAACACCACCAACGAGCCCACCACGTCGGTGCCCTGCACGTGGCTGATGTCAACACATTCGATTCGCAGCGGCGCGTCGGCCAAGCCAAGGGCATCCTGAATATTCTGCAGCGCAGCGGATCTGGCGTTGAAGTCACCGGCCCGCTTCAACTTGTGTTGCTGCAGCGCCTCTTTCGCGTTGCGCTGCACGGTCTCGGCCAGGGCGCGCTTATCCCCCCGGCGCGGCACCCTTAGGGTGACGCGCGAACCGCGCAGGCCGGACAGCCAGCTGGCCAACTCGTCGGCGTTGGACGGTAGGCAGGGCACCAGCACCTCGCGGGGAACCGGGTTGGTGGATTCGTCGGCGGCGCCGTCCAGCTCGGCCTGTTCGCCGTAGAACTGGGTGAGAAATTGTTCGACCAACCGCTCCTCGCCGGATTCGCCGGGGTCCCCGGACTTTTCGACGATCCAGCCGCGCTGACCGCGAACCCGCCCGCCGCGGACGTGGAACACCTGCACGGCCGCTTCGAGTTCGTCGTCGGCGAAGGCGACGACGTCGGCGTCGGTGCCGTCGCCAAGCACCACGGCCTGCTTCTCCATCGCCCGCTTCAGCGCGGACAGGTCGTCGCGAAGGCGCGCGGCCCGTTCGAAATCGAGTTGATCCGCCGCGGCGTTCATCTGCTGCTCCAGCTCGCGGGCAAAACGGTCGGTCTTGCCGGACAGGAAATCGCAGAAGTCCACGACGATTTGGCGATGCTGCTCGGCGCTGACCCTGCCGACGCACGGCGCCGAGCATTTGTCGATGTAGCCGAGCAGGCACGGACGGTCGATCTGCTTGTGCCGCTTGAATACTCCGGCCGAGCATGTTCGCGCCGGGAACACCCGGGTGAGCAGGTCCAGCGTTTCCCGGATCGCCCATGCGTGGGAGTACGGCCCGAAATAGCGCACGCCCTTGCGCCGCGGGCCGCGATAAACCATCAGCCGGGGAAACTCCTCGTTGAGGGTAACGGCCAGGACCGGATAGGACTTGTCGTCGCGATAGCGAACGTTGAACCGCGGATCGAATTCCTTGATCCAGTTGTATTCCAGCTGCAGCGCCTCGACTTCGGTGTTGACCACCGTCCACTCGACCTTGGCCGCGGTGGTCACCATCTGCCGGGTGCGCGGGTGCAGGCCGGCGACGTCGGCGAAGTATGACGTTAGCCGGCTGCGCAGGCTCTTGGCCTTCCCGACGTAGATGACTCGCCCGTGCGGGTCCCGGAATCGGTAGACGCCGGGCTCGACCGGGATGGACCCGGGCGCGGGGCGATACGTCGCGGGATCTGGCACGTACCCAGGCTAGTAGCCGCTAGAAGGGCGGCGGGTCGTCGGGATCGGCGGGTGGGGCGGGGCCGGTGGGTGCCGTTTGGGTGGCCAGCCGCGCCGCGCGGTTGTGGTGGCGTTCGGTGTTGATGCGCGCTGCCCGGTTTTGGGCGCGGGTGGTGCGCCGCCTCGGCATCATGGCGCTGCGCTCCCCGCAGCGGATGTCCGGTGGCGCCTCGGGCGCGGGCGGCTCGCCGGTGGGTGCGCACAGCGATGGAAATACCAGGGCGCTGGCGGGGGTGGTGACGTAGGTGTCCCCGTCGGGCAGCGTCCAGATCAGCGTGCCGTCGGGCAGTTGTTGGTCACGCCAACCCCAGAACGTTTTGAGCAAATGATGAAGCCGGCACACACATTTCAGGTTCGACGGATGCGTGGCCCCACCCTCGGCGTAGGGCACGGTGTGGTCGATATCGCATTGCGTGGCCGGCCGATCACAACCCGGGGCCCGACACGTCAGATCCCGGCACCGGACGAACTCGGCCAGCTTGGCCGACGGCGCGTACTGCGGCTCGGCGCCCGCCGGGGCGATCAGCGGCCGCAGGCGCGCGGAGGCGGCCAGCTCGGTGATCAGCTCGGCCGGGATCAGCCCCTCACCACCGAGCAGCACACCGGGCGTAGTCCCGCGGCCCTCGACGGTGGACCGCTCGGCGATCACGTGGATCACGACGTTGCTGCGCTGCGGCCCCGGGCGGCAACCGGTCCCGCAGCCGCACACCAACGTATCCGCCCCGGCCGCCAGCGCCTCCAGCGCATCGGCGCGCCGCTGGGCCTTGGTGCGCGGATCACCCTCACACACCGTGGCCGCCAACTCATCCAGGCGCCGATCCAGCGCCTGGCCGGTGGTGGCGAACACGCTGGCTTCCACCCACGCCATCCCCGACTCGTTGGCCCGCACATCGACATGACGCTCCTCGGCGGCCTTGACCGCCCGGCGCAGCGCGTCGCAATCCACCCGGGCCACCACCTGATCCACCGCGGCGGCCAATCCCCCGCGGGTCAGCGACGGGCGGCGCGCCAGCAGCGCCGCCACCCGTGCATCCACCATCGCCAGCACCGCGTCGTCGGTGATCAAATCGGTGCGAAACACGATCGTCTGAAACGCCCGATAATCAATCTCCCCGGCGGAGAACAGCTCGCCCACTCGCGGCAAACGCTCGCGCAGCGCCATCGCATAGCGCAGGTAGCTATGACCCATCGCCACACTGCACCCCAGCGCTGCGGCCACCTGCGCGGCCACCGCCTCCCAGGTATCGGTGGCCCAGTCGGCGTGCTCCCCCGTCGCCTGACACCGCAACACCAACAACTCGCCCACGGCCATCAGCCGCTCGGCCGCCGCCCGCGCCTCGGCGCGCCCCGCCTCGCGCACCCGATCCAGCAGCGCCGCCGACTCCGGCGTCGCCCGCGAAGCCTCGAGGTATTCGAACATGTGTTCGACACTAACACACCGCTCCGACAACTAGCTCGCGCGTCCGCCGCCGAGGATTACGCCCAGACCGACCACACTCAAATCAGCAGGCGATGAGACCATCCGTGGGCGCCCCGGCTATAGGCTGAGGGCCGGAAAGCAGGCCCGGGTGGGAACCTCAGGTGGTGCGGCGGTCGATCTGCGCACGACGTTTCGACGCCCAGTCCCTCATCGGGAATCCCGGCTTGACGTCGCAGGCCGACATCATCAAAACGACCCGCGACAACGCCGCGAGCCCATAGTCACAAGTCCAGTCCGGACGGGTCATGGTCCACACCAGGACGCCATCGTCGGTAGTGCCGAAGAAGCTGAGTCGCATCGGCCGAAACGCGCCGCTGGGGGACACACCGATGGCCTCGCCGTGACATTTCGACACGGCGCCAAAGCCTTTCGAGATGACGTCACGGATCTTCAAGGAGCGGTCATAGGTGTCGACCGATTCGGCGTAAAGCGCCTGACCGCTGACTCGGTATGCCGATTCGGCGTGGTCCGATGATCCGCCGGGCCGCAGCGGCGAACCCCTGAACAACATTGCCGCGGTGCATTCCGGCGGCCGAGCGCCGGTGAAGTAGCTGGCGCCCACGGCCATCGCGGCCGCCGGTCCGAGCGGAGTGGCATCCCCGTCCGGCAGAAGGAACTCGTGTGCGGACGTCGCGCGGTGCGAATTCGCGGGAACCCCCGGCTCGCCGGGAGCCCGCACCGCTCTACCCGCCACCGAGGCTGCGCAACCGCTCACCAGCACCGCGGCGATCACTAGCGCGGCAGCCGCCCGCACGTGACGTGCCATCGGGCGATGGTACAGCGCTCAGCCGGCGGCCGGGCGATATCGCGCCAGCAGCGACCGCACGGTGTCCATGGCCTCCACCGCGCGGTCCTTGTCCGCGGCCTGGATCGCCATCACCGGGATGTACTCGTCGTCGGGCAAATCGACTCGCGCCCAGCGGTGGCCGGCGGGAAACGACACACCGACCACGTCGGACCACGGAATCAGCCTGTAGCCGAACAGGTTTCGCACCGAAATGCCCGGCGGTCCCACCCGCAGCCGGGGCCGCGCAAACAAGAGTATGCCGCCCGCGATGATGAGGCCCAGTACGGCGATCGCCACCTGGTCGGAGGTCTGGAAGATCACCCCGCTGGACTTCATCTTGAGTAGCAAGCCGACCGCGATATGCACGGCCGCGATCAGAAACGCTGCGATGTAAGCGAATAACGGTGTCCGGTGGGGCCGCAGCTCGACATCCCAAGCGTCGCTGTTCGGCGGAGTCACGACCCAGCGCGCAGGTCACGCAGGGTGAGCGCGGCGGCCAGGGCCGCTCCGGTTGCCTGGGCCCCCTTGTCCTCGGCCGATTCCGGCAGGCCGGCCCGGTCCCGCGCCTGTTCCTCGTTGTTGGTGGTGAGCACGCCGTTCCCGACGGGCGTGGAAGCGTCCAGCGAGACCCGCGTCAGGCCCTGGGTCACCGCATCGCAGACATAGTCGAAATGCGGTGTCTGGCCCCGGATCACGACACCGAGAGCGACGACGGCGTCATGGCTACGGGCGAGTTCCTGCGCAATGACGGGAATCTCGATGGCGCCGAGCACGCGGACCACCGTCGGGTTGCCGACACCCGAATCGGCCGCCACTTTCAGCGCGCCGGCCAACAGCGCGTCGCAGATTTCCCGGTGCCAGGTGCTCGCGACGATCCCAAGGCGCACGCCTGCCGCGTCGAGCGCCGGAATCTCCGGCACGCCGGCGCCACCGCTCACAAAGCACCGCCGAATTCGCCTGGCAGATGGACGGATTCGTGGAAGTCGTCCAGGCCGGCCAGGTCGTGGCCCATCTTGTCGCGCTTGGTCAGCAGGTAGCGGATGTTCTCCGCGTTGGCCCGCACCGGAAGCGGCACCCGCTCAATGATGTGCAGGCCATAGCCGTCCAGGCCCACCCGCTTGGCCGGGTTGTTGGTCAGCAACCGCATCGAGCGGACTCCCAGGTCGACGAGAATCTGCGCGCCGATGCCGTAGTCCCTTGCGTCGGCCGGTAATCCAAGCTTCAGGTTGGCGTCGACGGTGTCCTCGCCGGCGTCCTGCAACTGGTAGGCCTGCAGCTTGTGCATCAGGCCGATCCCGCGACCCTCGTGGCCGCGCATGTAGAGCACGACGCCGCGGCCCTCGCGCGCGACCATCGCCATGGCCGCGTCGAGCTGAGGCCCGCAGTCGCAGCGGCGTGACCCGAAAACGTCACCGGTCAGGCATTCGGAGTGCACGCGCACCAACACGTCGTCGCCCTCGCCGCTCGGCCCGGCGATATCGCCACGGACCAGTGCGACGTGTTCGACGTCCTCGTAGATGCTGGCGTATCCGATCGCGCGAAACTCGCCATGGCGGGTCGGGATTCGCGCTTCGGCGATCCGCTCGATGTGCTTCTCGTGCTTGCGCCGCCACTCGATCAGGTCGGCGATGGTGATCAACGCGAGGTCGTGCTCGTCGGCGAAGACCCGCAATTCGTCGGTCTGGGCCATCGCGCCTTCGTCCTTCTGGCTGACAATCTCGCAGATGGCGCCCGCGGGTTGCAGGCCCGCCATGCGGGCCAGATCGACCGCGGCCTCGGTGTGGCCGGGACGGCGCAGCACACCGCCGTCCTTGGCGCGCAACGGAACTACGTGACCGGGGCGGGTGAAATCTTCGGCCAGGCTGGTGGGATCGGCCAGTAGCCGCATCGTGGTGGCCCGGTCGGACGCCGAGATTCCGGTGCCCACACCCTTTCTTGCGTCGACGGTGACGGTGTAGGCGGTGCCGTGCTTGTCCTGGTTCACCGCATACATCGGCAGCAGGCCGAGCCGATCGCAGATCGCCCCGTCCAGCGGCACACATAGATAGCCCGAGGTGTAGCGAACCATGAAGGCCACCATCTCCGGCGTCGCCTTTTCGGCGGCGAAGATCAGGTCGCCCTCGTTCTCGCGCTCCTCGTCGTCGATGACGATGACGGCCTTACCGGCCGCGATGTCGGCAACCGCCCTCTCGACGGAGTCCAACCTCGTCATCTTGGCTACCTTGCTGTCATCAGGGCCCAGATGAGGAGCCCGGCGTTGCATTCAGTATGAACCACCGCCGCCCCACAGTTATTGCCACGGCTTTTCAGCGGGATGGGTTCACTCGTCCGGCGACTCCGGGCAACTCGTGACAGTGACGCTTCCGTCAAAATCAGGGGTCCCGCCGGGCTCGCCGCCATTGGCGCTGACCAGGCAAGACGTGGTAGCCAGATGGTCACGACGGGGCGCGCAACGTAAGTCCCCCGTAAGTCGTAGTTAAGTGCCAGATGTGAGATCGAGCCGAGATACCGGAATCGGTTTCGGGCCCCTTCCGGTCGGGAATCGCAATGTCATGACTATCAACACGCAAACCAAATCGTGGCGTCGCCTGTGTACTGGCGCCCTCGCAGCCGGTGGCGTGGCGTTGTCCACTCTCGGAGTGACCTCGGGCGTTGCTCAGGCGGTGCCTCCGTCCGCTCCTATGAATCACCATCACTGGTGCCCTGGCGACCAGTGGAACCCGGGCTGGGGCCCGTATCAGAACTGGAATAACTGCCGTGACTGGGACGACAACGTCGGCCCGGTCGGTTACGGTGCTCCCCCGCCGTGGGCGCGGCCGATGCCGCCGCCCCCGCCGTGGGCGCCCTGGGCCCGGGTCGTGTGGAATCCCGACATAGACGACTGGGGATTCTGGAACGGGCCCGCCTTCGTCCGGCTCTAAACCAGCGATAAGCAACCGATAAAGCCTTGACCGCAGCCGCCACACAGGCGCTGCGGTCAAGAGCGCGCCTGGTGCTAGGGAGAAGCGCGAGTCATCAACCGCTCGACGTATTTGGCGATGACGTCCGCTTCGAGGTTCACCCGCGTGCCGACCGGGGCGCGACCCAGGGTGGTCAGCTCGCGGGTCGTCGGGATCAGCGAGACCTCGAACCAGTCCCGCGGCTCGGCTCCGAGCCCGGACACCGTCAGCGAAATGCCGTCGACGGTGATCGACCCCTTCTCGACGACATAGCGAGCCACCGCCTCGGGGACCTCGATCCGGACCACCTCCCAGTTCTCCGAGGGTGATCGGGAGACCACCTGACCGGTGCCGTCGACGTGGCCCTGCACGATGTGACCGCCGAGCCGGCTGTTCACCGCCGCGGCGCGCTCCAGGTTCACCCGGCTGCCGACCTCCAACGCCCCCAGATTGGACCGGTTCAGGGTCTCGGCCATCACGTCGGCGGTGAATTGCCCATCGCCCAGCAACTCGGCGACCGTCAGGCACACGCCGTTGACGGCGATGGAATCCCCGTGGCCGGCATCGGCCGTGACGAGGGGTCCGCGAATGGTCAGGCGCGCCGCATCGGCGAGGACGTCTCGGCTGGTCACCTCTCCGAGTTCCTCGACAATTCCGGTGAACATTGCACCAGGCTAATTGGCCACGGGCCCTGGCGTTCTCGAACCCGGTCCGCGGCACCCTCTACGATGCAGAGTATGCAGACCCGCCACCGTGTATTGGCCGTCCTCGCTTCGCTAAGCCTCATCACCGCCCTGATCGCCGGTTGTTCGTCGGGCTCGAAACCCAGCGGCGCACCGCTGCCCGATGCCTCGACACTGGTCAAGCAATCGTCCGACACCACCAAGAACGTCAAGAGCGTGCACCTGGTGCTGTCGGTCCAGGGCAAGGTCCAGGGCCTGCCCATCAAGGTGCTCAACGGCGACCTCACCACCACCCCCGCCACCGCCGCGTCGGGCAATGTCCAGCTGACGTTGGCGGGCTCCGACATCGACGCGAACTTCGTCGTCTACGACTCGGTGCTGTACGCCACGCTCACCCCGAACAAGTGGAGCGATTTCGGCAAGGCCTCCGACATCTACGACGTCTCCGCGATCCTGAGTCCCGACAACGGCCTGGCCAACGTGCTGGCGAACTTCCGCGACGCCAAGGCCGAGGGGCGCGAAACGATCAACGGCCAAAACACCATTCGCATCAGCGGCAACGTCCCGGCCGACGCAGTGAACAAGATTGCGCCGCCGTTCAATGCGACGCAGGCGCTCCCGAGCACCGTCTGGATCCAGGAAAGCGGCGACCACCAGCTGGTCCAGGTCAACCTGCAGAAGAGCCAGGGCAATTCCGTCCAGATGACCCTGTCCAACTGGAACCAGCCGGTCACCGTCACGAAGCCCCCGGTCACCTGATGGGCATGCGGGCGGGACGCGGCGTCGCGATCAGTGCGGGCAGCCTGGCGGTACTGCTGGGCGCCCTGGACACCTACGTCGTCGTCACGATCATGCGCGACATCATGCGGGACGTTCACATCCCGCTCAACCAACTGCAACGCATCACCTGGATCGTCACGCTGTACCTGCTGGGCTACATCGCCGCGATGCCGTTGTTGGGCCGGGCCTCCGACCGGTTCGGTCGCAAGCTGCTGCTGCAGACCGCCCTGGCGCTGTTCATTGTCGGTTCGGTGGTGACAGCGCTGGCCGGGCATTTCGGCGATTTCCACATGCTGGTCGCCGGCCGCACCGTCCAGGGCATCGCCAGCGGCGCCTTGTTGCCGGTCACCCTCGCGCTGGGCGCCGACCTGTGGGCCCAACGCAACCGCGCCGGCGTGCTCGGCGGCATCGGCGCCGCGCAGGAACTCGGCAGCGTGCTGGGTCCCCTGTACGGCATTTTCATCGTCTGGTTGTCCCACGACTGGCGCTACGTGTTCTGGATCAACGTCCCGCTGACCTTGATCGCCATGGCGATGATTCAGTTCAGCCTGCCGTCGCACGACCGCGCCGACAAGCCGGAGAAGATCGACCTGGTGGGTGGTCTGCTGCTGGCCATCGCGCTGGGCCTGGCGGTCATCGGGCTGTACAACCCGCAGCCCGACGGCAAGCAGCTGCTGCCGAGCTACGGGTTGCCGCTGGTGATCGGGGCGATCGCGGTCGCGGTGGTGTTCGTGATCTGGGAGCGCTTCTCGCGCACCCGCCTGATCGAACCGGCGGGTGTGCATTTCCGGCCCTTCCTGGCCGCTTTGGGCGCGTCGGTGACGGCGGGTGCGGCGCTGATGGTGACCCTGGTCGACGTCGAGTTGTTCGGCCAGGGCGTGCTGCAGATGGACCAGAACCAAGCGGCCGGCCTGCTGCTGTGGTTCCTCATCGCGCTGCCGATCGGGGCGGTGCTGGGCGGCTGGATCGCCACCCGGATCGGCGATCGTGCGATGACCTTCATCGGCCTGCTGATCGCGGCCTACGGGTATTGGCTGATCCATTATTGGCGCGAGGATCTGTTGGAGCAGCGCCACAACATCTTTGGCCTGCTCACGTTGCCCGCGATGCACGCCGACCTGCTGGTGGCCGGCCTCGGACTCGGCCTGGTGATCGGGCCCCTGTCGTCGGCCGCCCTGCGTGTCGTTCCGCCCGCCCAACACGGCATCGCCTCAGCCGCGGTGGTGGTGGCCCGGATGACCGGCATGCTGATCGGGATGGCCGCGCTGAGCGCCTTCGGCTTCTACTCGTTCAACCGGAAGCTGGCCCACCTGACGGCCGAGATCCCGCCCAACGCCACCCTGATGGAACGGGTGGCCGCCCAGGCAACCCTTTTCCTGAAGGCGTTCGCCCAGATGTTCGGCGACATCTTCCTGATCACCGTTGGCATCTGTATCGCGGGGGCGCTGCTGGGCCTGCTGGTCGGCGGCCGCAAGGAGCACGCCGATGAAACGGAAGTCCCCGAGCAAGAGACCGTCGCGCTGGGCGAGCGCTAGCCGCTGTGCGGCACCAGGCTGATCACTAGGTCCGGGCCGGCCCGGTCGACGCCGTCGAACTGCCAGCGCAACGCCTTGGAAATGCTGGACACCCCCACGTCGTCGACGGCCGTGATGGGGCCACCCACCAGAATCGGCGCGACGTAGGCCAGGATGCGGTTGATCGCGCCGGCCCGCAGGAACGCACCGGCGAGCGTCGGTCCGCCCTCCAGTAGGACGTCGGTGCGGTCGGAGAGCGCCTTGAGCACCTCGGCCGGATCGTGGGTGCGAATCACCATGGTGCGCGAATCGTCGTTGAGAACCTTTGCCTCGGAAGGTATTTCGCGCATCCCGACCACCACGCGCAGCGGTTGCTTGTCCGCCAGCGAGCCGTCGGGCAGCCGAGCCGTCAGTGCCGGATCGTCGGCCAGCACGGTGCCGGTGCCCACGACGATCGCGTCGGCCATGGCGCGGCGCCGATGCAGATCCAACCGCGAGGCCTCACTGGAGATCCACTTACTCGATCCGTCCGAGGCGGCGCTGCGCCCGTCGATGCTGCTGGCGTACTTCCACGTCACGTGCGGCAGCCCGGTCCGTTGCCGGTGCAGCCACTCACGCAGCGGCCCGCCCGCCACCTGGTCGGCCAGCACCCCGGAGCGCACCTCGACGCCTCCCGCCGAGAGCCGGTCCGCCCCGCCGCCCGCGATCGCGTTCGGATCCGCGACGGCGTAGACCACCGTCGCCACCTTGGCGTCGATCAGGGCGTTCACGCACGGCGGCGTCTTGCCGTAGTGGTTGCAGGGCTCGAGGGTGACCACCGCGACGCCGCCGGCCGCCAAGCCGCCGGCCCGGCGTAGAGCCACCACCTCGGCGTGGTCGCCGCCGGCCGGCGCGGTGCCGCCGACGCCGACGACCCGGCCCTCGGGATCCAGGATGACGGCCCCGACCGGCGGATTCGGGTACGTGGCGCCCTTGACCTGATAGGACTGCTCGATGGCGAGGCGCATGGCCGACTCGATGCTGTCGACCCGCTCGAGGCTCATAAGCTCAGGTGCGGTGAGGCGGCACCGGCCTGACGCCGCAACGCCCGGACCGCGGCCTCCGGATCCTGGGCGCCGTATACCGCCGAACCGGCGACAAAGCAGTCGACGCCGGCCTCGGCGGCCTGCTCGATGGTCTCGTCGTTGATGCCGCCGTCGATCTCGACCAGGATCGTCAGCTCGCCCGCGTCGACCATCTTGCGCACCGTGCGCACCTTGCTGAGCACCTCCGGGATGAAGCTCTGGCCGCCGAAGCCGGGCTCCACCGACATCACGAGGAAGGTGTCGAAGTGGGGCAGGATCTCGAGGTAGGGATCCAGCGGAGTCTTCGGCTTGATGCTGAGCCCGGCTTTGGCGCCGGCGGCCCGGATATCGCGGGCCACCCCGACGGGATTGTCGGTGGCCTCGGCGTGGAAGGTGACGTTGTACGCGCCCGCTTCCGCGTACGGGGGTGCCCACCGGTCCGGATTGTCGATCATCAAATGGCAATCCATCGGGATGTCGGTGTGGGTCAGCAGGCTCTCGACCACCGGCAGCCCGATCGTCAGGTTGGGCACGAAGTGGCCGTCCATCACGTCGACGTGCAGCCAGTCGGCGCCCTCCACCGCGGCCGCTTCGTCGGCGAGCCGGGCGAAGTCGGCGGCCAGGATGGACGGTGCGATCAGGGGGCCCGTCACAGGTCCCGTGCTGCGTGACATGAGCGCAAGACTACTGAGCGACGATCCGAAGCTCACGCAAGGCGGCGCAGCGCGGCGGCGAACATCGCGTCGGTGCCGTGCCGGTGCGGCCAAAGCTGCGCATACGGGCCCTCGCCCAGCTGCGCGGGTTCGAACAGCGGCCCGGTATCCAGCGCGCACACCGGCTGACGGCGCAGCGCGTCGGCGACCACGCCGACCGTTTCGGCCAGGTGCGGTGAACAGGTCGCATACAGCACCACGCCGCCGGGCCGGGTCAGTGCGATCGCGGCGGCCAGCAGCTCGCGTTGCAGCTTGGTCAGCGCCGGCACGTCGGCCGGCTGGCGCCGCCAGCGGGCCTCCGGCCGCCGGCGCAACGCGCCCAGCCCGGTACACGGCACATCGACCAGGACGCGGTCGAAACCGGGCTCGAGGCCGGTCTCCCGCCCGTCGACCCGCAGCACGTCAACGCCGAGACCGCGGGTGTTCTGCTCGACCAGCTCCGCGCGGCGCGGTGCCGGCTCGACCGCCGTGACCCGGGCCCCGGACGGGGCGCCCAGGCCCGCCAGCAGCGCGGTCTTGCCGCCCGGCCCGGCGCACAGGTCCAGCCACCGGCCTGCGTCGTCGTCGACCGGGGCCAGCGTCAGCGCGCGGGCCACCAACTGGCTGCCCTCGTCTTGAACCAGCGCGTCGCCGTCGCGCACCGGCGCCAGCTGGCCGGGGTCGCCGCCGGGCAGGTAGACCGCGTACGGCGAATAGCGACCGACGCTGCCGCCGACCGCATCGGCCAGTTCGGCGGCGGTGAGGACTCCCGGGCGGGCCGCCAAATGCACCTGGGGCCGTTCATCGTCGCTGACCAGCAGCGCGTCGAGTTCGGTCGCCGCCGCACCCAGCGCGTCGGCGAAGGCCTGGGCTATCCACCGCGGGTGTGCGCGCACGAACGCCGCGTGTCCGATCGGATCTCGTGCGGGATCCGGGGCCAACTCCTCGACCCAGGACTTCTCGTCCCGACCCGCGATGGTCCGCAGTACGGCGTTGACGAAACCCGCTCGCGCCGAGTCGAATTCGATGCCCGCCTGTTCGACCGTGGTGGATACCGCCGCGTGGGCGTCGACGCGGGTGCGCAGCAATTGGTAGGCGCCGAGCCGCAGCAGGTCCAGCAACACCGGGTTGATCGCGTCCGGCGACCTTCCGGCCGCCGCACCGATGATCGCGTCGAGCAGGCCCCGGGTGCGGCAGGTTCCGTAGGTCAGTTCGGTCGCGAAAGCCGCGTCGCGACCGCTGATTCCGCGTTCGCGCAGCCGCGCCGGCAGCGCGAGGTTCGCGTACGCGTCGCGCTCGCTGACGGCGCGCAGCACCTCGAACGCGGCGGCGCGGGCCGGGTCGAGCGGCCGCCGCCGCCTTCGCGGTTGCGGACTCACGACGCCCGCGCGGCGGGGTCGAGCCTGGCGCCGCGCGCCCAGTCGACAGCGTTCATGAGTTTCTTTCCGGGCGGCTGAATTTGGCCCAGCCGCACCGGGTCCGAGCCGGTACCGATCCATACGCTCTTGCGGTCGACGCGAATATCGCCGGGCGGCAAGGGTTCTGGAGCCTCGTCGAGGTACACCGGTCCGAGCTTGACCCGCAGGTCACCGATGACCGTCCAGGCGCCCGGGTTGGGTGTGACCGCGCGGATGCGGCGTTCGACGACCGGTGCCGGCAGGTCCCAGCGCACCCGGGCCCCCTCGACGGTGATCTTCGGCGCGACGCTGACCCCCTCGGCCGGCGGGGGCCGCGGCGTCAGCGTCTCGTCGGCGATGCCGTCCAGCGTGGCCGACAGCAGCGCCGCCCCCGAAAGGGCAAGTCGCTCAAGCAGATCGCCCGCGGTGTCGGTCGGCCGGATCGTCTCGGTGACGACGCCGTAGACCGGTCCGGAGTCCAGGCTCGGTTCGATCCGAAACGTCGTCGCCCCGGTGATGGTGTCCCCCGCGGCGATCGCGGCCTGCACCGGCGCCGCGCCGCGCCAGGCGGGCAGCAGCGAGAAGTGCAGGTTGATCCACCCTCGTGGGGGCACCGCGAGCAGGGCGTCGCGCAGCAGCGCGCCGTAGGCCACCACCGCACAGCACTCGGGCCCGAACTCCGTGAGCTCCGCGACGAATTCCGGCGAGTTCGGCCTCGCCGGCCGCAGCACCGGAATGCCTCGGTCGAGCGCCTCGCGGGCCACCGGCGACGGCAGCGGCGTCCCACGCCGGCCGGAGGCGGCGTCGGGCCGGGTCAGCACTGCGACCACCTCGTGGCGAGGTGAGTCGACGAGGGCACGCAGCGCGGGCAGCGCGGGCTCCGGGGTACCGGCGAAGACGAGACGCACGCGCACAAGTCTAGGAATGACGGGATCTGCGCAGGACATACCCAGGTTTCACACAGTTGCATCTGTATATTGTTTCTTTAAGTTACTATTTCCAGTGGCTCCTATCTGAGGAGGTCCGATGACCCTCGACACGACGACCGACGACGTGGCCGCCGCGCACCGCACCATGTGGGCGCTGGGCGACTACCCCCTGATGGCCGAAGAAGTGATGGCCCCGCTCGGCCCAATCCTGGTGGCCGCCACCGGCATTAGGCCCGGCCACCGGGTGCTCGACGTCGCCGCCGGGTCGGGCAATATCTCGCTGCCGGCCGCCCGGGCGGGGGCCAGCGTCGTGTCCACCGATCTGACGCCGGAGTTGCTCGCGCGGTCCCGGGCGCGGGCCGCGGCCGCGGGATTGACGCTGGACTACCGGGAGGCCAACGCGCACGCGCTGCCGTTCGGCGACGGCGAATTCGACACCGTGCTCTCGGCGATCGGCGTGATGTTCGCCCCAGACCACCGGCGCGCCGCCGGCGAGCTGGTCCGAGTCTGCCGGCCGGGCGGGACGATTGGCCTGATCAGCTGGACCGCGGAAGGATTCTTCGGCCGGATGCTGGCCACCATCAGGCCCTATCGCCCCAGCCTGTCGCCGGCCGTACCCCCGGCGGCGTTGTGGGGACGCGAAGGGTACATCGCCGGGCTGCTAGGAGATCGAATCCGGGGCGTCGAAACCAGGCGGGGCATGTTGCCGGTGCACCGGTTCGACACCGCCGCGGCCGTGCACGACTACTTCAAGAACCACTACGGCCCGACGATCGAGGCCTATGCGAACATCGGCCACAATCGCGTGCTGACCGCCGAGCTCGACGCCCAACTCATCGAACTGGCACAGCAATACCTCACCGACGGCACCATGGAATGGGAGTATCTGCTGCTGGTCGCGGAGGCGCGCTGAGCCCCCGCGCCTACACCACGTCGACGTCGAGGTGCACGTCGGGCTCGCCACCCGCGGCGGTGAACGCGGTCAGGGCCCGCACCAGCCCGTGCCGCTCCGGCGGCGGCATTTTCTCCACGATGGCCGCGATTTCGGAACGGCGGTACGCGGTGACCCGCCGAACGACCTCGCGCCCGCGCGGGGTCAGCGCGGCGAGCAATTCGCGCCGCGACGTCGGGTGCGGCAAGCGATCGATCAGCCCGGCGGAGACGAGCCTGTCGACCATCCGCCCGGTGGCCGACGGCTGGACCCCCAGCAGCCCGGCCAGCGTGGCCAGGTTGACCGGGCCCCGATTGGAAAGGATGACCAGCGTTCGGAACTGCGGAATGGTGATGGACTCGTCGACCTGTCCGATGGAGCGGGCCGATACGGCCACCAGTAGCCGGGACGCGGTCAGCAACGCATCGGTGATCACATCCAGCGACTCGTCAGCCGCCGTCGCGTCGGGTGCCATCGTGCCCCTCTCCCGGTAACAGCGTCCAATATCGTAAGCACGGATTATTTCCTACGCACACTATCTCCATCGGGCGCGTCGATCCGGTTCAGCATCGGGGATTCGCCACTATCCGATGTGCAGCGGGTCCATCTGCACCCTGAGCGGCTGGTGGCTTTGCCGCGCGCTGAGCACCCCGACGGCGCGCCGCAGGCCGGCCGCCAGCGCCAGGCCCTGCTCGCGGGGGACGCGGACCAGCATCCGGGTCACCGCCACGTCGGCGGGGCTGCCGGCCGGACGGCGCACCCCCGCCGGCAGGTCGACCGGTCCTAGTAGATCGGCCCCGTCGGGCAACCGGGCCTCGTCCAGCAATGCCGCCACGGCGCCCGCCGTCCCGTCGATGGCGGCCATGTGCACGCTCGGCGCCAGGCCGACTTCGGTTCGCGCGGTCAGCTCGGCGTCGGCGTGACCCACCGGGTCCCAGCGGATCAGCGATTGCACTGTGGGAATTGACGATTCGGCGACCACAGTGACCACACCCCCGTCGCCGCGCGGACGCACCAGCGCGGCGGCGCTCATCCAGCGCCACAGGGTGTCCTCCGCCGCGCGCAGGTCTTGCCGGCCCAGCAGCGCCCAGGTATCCAGCAGCAGCGCCGCCCCGTACCCGCGCGGCGCGCGGGGCTCGGCTCCCGGGGTGGCGACCACCAGGGCGGGCCGGTCGGCGACGTCGGTCACGACGGCATCGCCCGCCGAGGTGACGACCGCCGTGCCCGGGAACGCCCGGCCGAGTTCCTCGGCGGTGCGCCGGGCCCCCACGACCACCGCACGCACCGCGTCGGATCCGCACCGCGCGCACCGCAACGCCGGTTCCGCGCGGCCACACCAGCGGCAGACGGCACCCAGCCCGTGTTCCTGCAGCGACAGCGGCCCGGTGCAGTGCCGGCAACGGGCGATGGTGCGGCAGCGCCCGCAGGCCAGCGAGGGCACATACCCCCGCCGCGGCACCTGAACGAGCACTGGGGCGCCGGCCTCCAGCGACGCGCGGGCCGCGCGCAGCGCGATGGACGGTATGCGCGCGGTGCGGGCCGCCGGGTCGCGTTCGTCGGCGTAACCGGTGTCGT
>NZ_MBET01000116.1:0-806 GCF_001954215.1 Mycobacterium sp. IS-2888 | reverse complement strand
TAACGCGTCGCCAGATGCTGCGCAAGCGCCGAACCCGCCATCCCGGTGCCCCCGGTGACCACCACACTGCCCCCGGCCAGGCCACCGCCCGAACCCGCCAGTACCGCGTTACCGGGCCCGTCGGGCAGCGTCAACACGACCTTGCCGATGTGGCGGGCCTGGCTGATGAAGCGATACGCCGTGGCGGCGGATCGCACGTCAAAGGTCTTGACCGGCAAGGGCTTCAATGTGCCCGCCGCGAAGAGCCCCATCAGCTCGGCCAGCATCGCCGCGATGTGGTCCGGGCCGGCCTCCATCAGATCGAACGCCCGGTAGTGCACACCGCGGTGGTCGGCGGCGACCTGCCCCGGGTCGCGCAGGTCGGTCTTGCCCATCTCGATGAAACGCCCACCATCGGACAGCAGGCGCAGCGACGCATCGATGAACTCACCGGCCAGCGAGTTGAGCACCACATCCACCCCGGCGCCGCCGGTGGCGGCAAGGAACTTGCGCTCGAAGTCCAGCGTTCGCGAATCCCCGATGTGGTCGTCGTCAAACCCCAATGCGCGCAACGTGTCCCACTTGCCGCGGCTGGCGGTGACGAAAACCTCCGCACCCCAATGGCGCAAAAGCTGCACCGCCGCCATGCCCACCCCACCGGCCGCGGCGTGCACCAACACCTTCTGCCCGGCCTTCACACCGGCCAACACCGACAACCCATACAGCGCGGTCAAAAACACCACCGACACGCTCGCGGCCTCCGCCAGCGACCAGCCCGTCGGCACCGCCGTCACCAACCGCGCATCCACCACCGCCTCGGAACCCAC
>NZ_MBET01000115.1:0-1926 GCF_001954215.1 Mycobacterium sp. IS-2888 | reverse complement strand
TCTCGTGATCTTGTGTGCCCCGGCACCGGCTGCGCGCCGCCGCCGCAATTTGTCGTCCAAACCGCCCCACCACCGCCTGTATGGGTGCCGGTTCAGCCACCGCAGCAACCGTCACCGCCTTCGCCGCCGAAGCTGCCACCGCCGCCGCCACCGAAACTGACTACACCCACGAAGCTGACACCGATACCGGCGCCACCTTCGCTGTGCCTGCCTCCGCACCACCTTGTGCAGGGCGTCTGCCAATGAGGTCCTCCCGCGGGGAGGGGCCGGGATTTGATCCCGGCCTCACCCGCTTTCCCGTCGGAGAGCTGGAATTTTCTCGTGCCATTTCACCCGCGTGCGCGCACACTTATTCGCAGCGCCGGTCCTTACAGAACCGGCACCGGCGCCTCATGGTTGGGGAAGCGACGTGACAACCGCACTGTCCAATTGGGACATCGTCAGCGATGCGGAGTTGGCCCGCGCGGCGGCGACGGGTGATCGAGGCGCGTTTGCCATGATTTATGACCGTTACGCCGACCGGCTCCACGACTTCTGCGTGGGCATGGTCCGCGACCGCGACGCCGCCGCCGACTGCGTGCAAGACGTGTTCTGTGCCGCGGCGACCCAGCTGCCCAAACTGCGTGAGCCCGACCGGCTGCGCCCCTGGCTGTATGCCATTGCCCGCAACGAAGCCCTGCGCTGCATCCGGAACCGCCGTCGCGAGCAAGCCTCCGATGAACTGCCGGAGGCCGCGTCGCACGAAGCCGGCCCGGACACCCTGGCCGCGCGCAACGAGCTGGCCGACCTGATCGCTGAGGCCGCGGGTGGGCTCGTCGACCGCGACCGCACCGTCTTGGAGCTGGCCTACCGCCACGGCCTCGACGGACCAGAGCTGGCCGAAGCACTGGAGGTCAGCCCCGGCACCGCCAACAAGATGGTGTCGCGGCTGCGCAGCACCATCGAAACGTCGCTCGGTGCGCTGCTGGTGGCCCGACGCGCCCAACACACTGCCGACAAGTGCCCTGAGCTGCGCACGATCCTGGAGGGTTGGGATGGACGGTTCAGCGTGCTGATGCGCAAACGCATCAGCCGCCACATCGAGTCCTGCCCGACCTGCGATGAGGAACGCCGCCGCCTGGTCAGCCCGGCCGCGCTACTCGGCGCCCCGGTGTTCATCCCCGCCCCCGCCTGGCTGAGGGACCAGACACTGGACAAGGTCCGGCTGACCTCCGCGGGCCACAGGCTCGCCACGGATACGGACGCCGACAGCCCCACCCTGTCCCATTGCGCCGCGGACGCACCGACCATGGCGTCGCCGGTAGCCGCCACAGCGTCGGACGACGAGGGCTACTTCGACGCCGCCGAACCGCGGCGAGCTCGGCGGATCATCCCGTGGATCGCGCTGTTCGCCGCCGCCTTCTTCGCCGCGCTGGGGCTGGCTTTCACCTTCCTGTACCACCACAAGACCGCCGTCACGCCGACCGAGATGACTGGGACCGCGCCCGCGCCCATGAAACCGGCAGCGCCGCCGAGCGCCGCGACTATCCCCGCTAACCCAGCACCACCCCCGGCGCCGGCGGTAACTGTGCCTCCGGCTTTTACGCCCGCACCCGTCCAGCCGCCGGCAGCCACGGTCCCCCCACCGATACTCACCGCCCAGCCTCCGGTCGTACCCCCACCGATCGTTCCACCGGTGGTGCCGCCCCCGCCGATCTTGGCGCCGCCGCCGGTCGTAGTGCTGCCACCACCCATCGTCGTGCCGCCGCCCCCCGTCGTGGTGACGCCGCCGCCGCTGGTGACGCCGCCGCCGGTGGTGACGCCGCCGCCGGTCCGGGTTACACCGCCGAGGGGTCCCGTTTCTTCCGTCCCCGTGATTCCAACGCCCTGCCAGGAAAACGGCAGCATCGTCTCGACCTGTTGGCCGACCACCCCCATCGCATGCAG
>NZ_MBET01000114.1:0-633 GCF_001954215.1 Mycobacterium sp. IS-2888 | reverse complement strand
ATATCTGCACGCCGTACGGCACCGTCGAGTTCGAGGGCGCCAGCATTCCCGTCCCGGTCGACGATCGGACGCTGCAGAAAATCTGCGAGATCACCGACGGCCAGGCGTTCCATGCCGACAGCCTGGAATCGCTCAAGAACGTCTATACGACGCTGCAGCACCAGATCGGCTACGAAACCGTGAAGGGTGACGCGAGCCTGGCGTGGATGCTGCTCGGTGCGTTCGTGATGGCCGGCGCGGTATTGGCGGGCCTGTTCCTGAATCGCCGGCTGCCCGCCTGAGCGATCAGGTGGGAAGTCTTCGGTTGATCAGCAGCGCCAGAGCCGTCGCCACCAGCGCGACGACGACCCCGAGGCGCAGCCAGCCCGCACTGCCCGGTCCGGGCACCGTGCGATACCCGATCTCGTTCTCGATGGCGTCGTAGTCCTTGTTGAGCTGCTCGAGATTGGTGGCGGTGTAGGACTGCCCACCGGAAAGCTGCGCGATCTTCTTCATCTGGTCCGTGGAGACGGGCACATTCACCCGCTGGCCGTCCATCTCGATGCTGCCGGTCTTGGTGCCGAACGAGATGGTCGATATCTGCACGCCCTGGTCCTTGGCGGCCCGCGCGGCGGTGAACGCTCCCTGCGGCGC
>NZ_MBET01000113.1:0-20486 GCF_001954215.1 Mycobacterium sp. IS-2888 | reverse complement strand
GCATTGATCGAACGCGACGTCACCACCGCATGGTTGAGGAAATCAATCAAATCCGGCGCCGCATTGGCATAGGTGTCGCCCAACCCCGCCAACTGCTGAATGTCATGACGCGCCTGGGGCATCTGCGGATTGACATCATCGAGGATCGCATTGGCATTGACGATCGACTGCCCAAACCGATCCCCCAACCCCGCCAACGACTGCGCCGCCGCACTCAACGTCAAATTCAGCTTGACCGGATCCACCTTCTGGGCCACCGAGGTGATGGTCTGAAACAACGTATTGATCTCGGTGGTCACCGAGCGCGCATCAATCACCGCATGCGGGGCGATCCGCTGCGGCGACGGGTGGGCCGGGGTGGTCATCGAGACGTACTTTTGGCCGAACACCGTGGTCGCCACGATCTTGGCGTCCACATTGGCCGGCACCAGCTTCAGATATCGCGGATAAATGTCCAACACGAACTTCGCCGCCGGTTTGCCGTCGGCCTGCACTTCCGAAATGCTGGCCACCCGGCCGATCTGCACGCCGTTATAGGTGACCTTCGCTCCGGGATCCATCACCAAACCCGCCCGCGACGACAACATCGTCACCGGCGTCTTCTCCGTGAAATCCCCCCGAAACTGCAAATACACCAACCACAACACCAAGGCGGCGATCAACAGGACCGCGATACCGACCAACTTGTAAGGGCGCGTCGGCGGCTTGTTGACCTTCAATCGCGGAGTCGTCATGGCAGCTACACCGTGAAAGCGAAGTTCGGGTTGACGCCGTAGAGCGCCATTTCGGCCAACAGGACAATGACATTCACCGAGACAAGCGAGAAGCGCATGGACCGCCCGACGGCCTCGCCGACCCCGACCGGTCCGCCGCTGGCGTTGTACCCGTAGTAGCAATGGGTGAGCATCACAACCCCCGCCATGATGATGACCTCGCCGAATGACCAGAACACGTCATTGGGGCGCAAGAACGTCCGGAAGTAGTGCTCGTAAGTGCCGGTGGCCTGTCCGTACAGCACCGTGGTGACGACCGCCGGGGACAGGAAGGACATGATCAGCCCCAACGAGTACAGCGGGATGATGACCACCAGCCCGGCCAGCGCCCGGGTGGAGACCAGGTATGCCACCGAATCGATCCCCATGACCTCCAGCGCGTCGATCTCCTCGCTGATCCGCATGGCGCCCAATTCCGCGGTGGCGCCGGCGCCGACCGTGGCCGCCAGCACAACGCCGGAGACGACGGGGGCGACAAGACGCACGTTGATGAGTGCGGCGACGAACCCGAGGAGTGCCTGGATACCGATCTGGCTCAGCGACGCGAAACCCTGGAGGGCGACCAGCGAGCCGGCGGATAGCGTCACGAAGGAGATGATCACCGCGGTGCCGCCGACGACGGCCATGGCGCCGGTGCCCATGCCGACCTGGGCGATCAGACGCAAGATTTCCTTGCGGTAACGGGTCAGCGCCCATCCCATGCCGCGACCGCCGATTACCGCGAACCAGCCCAGCTTTCCGGCTTCGTCGAGTGATCCAGTCGTCAAGTTACCGACGCGGCTGAGGTTGGCGGCCAACCGCGGGAAGCGGGCGCGAACTACTCCGGTCGTCGTCATTTCACTGCGCTCGTTCCGAATTTGACACCGATGGTGGTCAGCACCACGTTGACCGCGTACAGGGCGACCACGGCCATGACGACGGTCTCGTTGACGGCGGTGCCCAAGCCCTTGGCGCCGCCGCGGACGGTCAGGCCTCGGTAGCAGCCGATCAGGCCCGCGATCATGCCGAAGGTCGCCGCTTTGACCGTCGAGATGATCACTTCGGGCAGCCCGGTGATCAGGGTCAGCGTGGCGAGGTAGGCACCGCCGGACACATTCTGGAGGTAGACGCCGAAGAGGAAGCCTCCGACCAGTCCGACCATGCTCACCAGGCCGTTGAGCAACATCGCGACGGTCGCACAAGCCAGAACGCGGGGCACCACCAATCGGTGGATCGGGTCGATGCCGAGCACCTCCATCGCGTCGATCTCTTCGCGGATGGTGCGAGCACCCAGGTCGGCGCAGATTGCCGTGGCCGCCGCGCCGGCGACCACCAGCACGGTCACGATCGGGCCGATCTGGGTGACCACGGCAACGCCCGCGCCCGCCCCCGAGATATCGGCGGCGCCGACCTGCAGCAGCAGGATGTTGAACGTGAAGATGAAGAGCACCGTCACCGGCACCGAGACGGCCATGGTCGGCAGCAGCGCGACGCGCATGATGAACCAGCACTGCAAGACGAACTCGCGCCACTGGAATGGCCACCGGAATGTCGCCCTGCCGGTCAGCACGCACATTCGGAAAAAGCCGCCGACTAGCGTCAGGAAGGGGGCCACGCGGTCGCGGGCATAGTCGGTCAGCCGTGGCCCTGTGGCCGTCGTCGTCACCGCTGTCCCCTCCCGCAACCACCGCGCGCCTCCCAGCACCGCGGCGAATCGTGTCGCACGCCCTGTCCTTGCCCGGACCCTTCGTATGTGACCATCGGCTCCCTACTCGCAAGTAGTAACGGAGACCACAGGAATGTACCCGATGGCCGAGCACGTGTGAACCGACAACTGCACAATTAACCCTCCGTCAATAACGGGCAAACGTTTCGGTTTTCGTCAGCCCTCCTCTCCGGCCGTTGAACCGCTTGACGCAGAACGGCTTTCAGACGCCTCCGCACCGCCGTAGCGCAGGCGTAGCTCAGTCTTGAGCACCTTCCCGGCGGGGTTGCGGGGCAGCGCGTCGACGATCTCGAGCGCCTTCGGGTGCTTGTAGCGGGCGAGCCGCTCGGTCAGAAAGCCGTCCAGGTCGCCGAGCCGAAGCTGGTCGTCGGTGACGGCCGCGACCGCGATCGGCACCTCGCCCCACTTCTCGTGAGCGCGGCCGATGACGGCGACCTCGACGATGTCGGGATGGCTGGCGAGGACGTTTTCCACCTCCGCGCAGTAGATGTTCTCGCCGCCGGAGATGATCATGTCCTTCTTGCGATCCACCACCCAGACGTAACCCTCGTCGTCCATCCGCACGAGGTCCCCGGAGTGGAACCAGCCGCCCGCGAACGCCTCCTCGGTGGCCGCGGGGTTGTTCCAGTAGCCGCTCATCAAGGTCGGTGCGCGGTAGACGATTTCGCCCACTTCGCCGACGGGCACGTCGTTCATGTTCTCGTCGACGACGCGGGCGGCGACGGTGGGGATCACCTTTCCGACCGATCCACGCTTACGGATCGCGTCGTCACCCAGCAGCATGCAGGTGACCGGCGACATCTCGGTCTGGCCGAATGCGGCCAATATCTGGGTGCCGGGGAACGTCGCCGACATCTCGCGCAGCAAGGCATCGGGGGCGGGAGCGGCTCCCCACGACATCACCCGCAGCCGCAGATCACGCGGTCGTGCCTGCTGTTCGTTGCATACCGCCTGCCACTGTGCGGGCACCAGAAAGATGCCGGTGACCTTCTCCGCCGCCAGCACGTCGAGCAGCTGGCCCGGGTCGAACGCGCCGAGCGGGTAGATCACGGTGGGGATGCCGAGCAACAGCGACGTCAGCATGTTGCCGATTCCGGCGATGTGGAAAAACGGGACACCGACGAAGCCGACGTCGTTGTTGATGTCGGCGCCGTTGGTATAGAGCCCGGTCATCGTCTGGCCGGTCAGGTTGGTGTGGGTCAGCACGGCGCCCTTGGGGCGGCCGGTGGTGCCCGAGGTGTACATGATCAGGGCCGGCGAGTCGTTCGGGATGTCGACGGGTTCGTGGGGATCGCCGGTCTCGTCGATGAGGTCCTCGTAGCCGAAAACCCCGTCGTCGGTCGAGGCGGCCGCCACGATGATCGTGCTCAGCATCGGCTGGATGTCGCGGACCCCGGTGGCCACCGGGGCGAGCACGGGTTCGGTGATCACGACGCGGGCTTCGCAGTCCTCGACCAGGAAGGCGATTTCGGCCGGGGTGAGCCGGAAGTTCAGTGGGACGGCGATGGCCCCGAGCATGTTGGCGGCCAGCACCGACTCGATGAATTCGGTGCGGTTGAGCATCAGGATCATGACCCGGTCGCCGAAGCCGACTCCCCGCCGGCTCAACCCGTCGGCCAGCGCCGACACCCGATCCTGTAGTCCACCCCACGTCACGGTGTTGCCCAGGAAGCGCAGCGCTGTCGCATTCGGCTGCATCATCGCGTGCCGCTCGAGCTGGTTCACCCAGTTCTGCCGCCGGGCGCGGTAAGGCTGCTCGGTGAGTGCGGACGTCGTGTGGCTGGCCAACTGTGCGGTCAACTACTACCTCCCCTTACACTCGCGCACCGCTTGCGCCAGGTTGATATTTGATAAAACATGGTGTTGTGTGGGTCACACTATGGCTTTAGTGCCCCAAAGACAACCCCCGCCGAGCCCCTGAAAGCCCTGGCAGCCCCCGTGAACGCACCGATTTCCACGAAGCCGCGGAGCCGGCGGCCACTGCGCAGGGCGCAGTTGTCCGACGAAGTCGCGGGTCGCCTGCGCGCGGCGATCATGTCCGGGACATTGCGTCCGGGGACTTTCATACGCCTCGACGAGACCGCGGCCGAACTCGGGGTCAGCATCACCCCCGTCCGCGAGGCGCTGCTGAAACTGCGCGGCGAAGGCATGGTGCAACTGGAGCCGCATCGCGGTCACTTCGTGTTGCCGCTGACCCGCCAGGACATTCAGGACATCTTCTGGCTGCAGGCCACGATCGCCAGGGAGCTCGCCGCCGCGGCCACCGACCACATCACCGACGGCGAGATCGACGAGCTCGACCGCATCAACCATGCGCTGGAGGCGGCCGTCGGCTCCGGCGACGCCGAGGCCATCGCGGGCATCGAGTTCGCGTTTCACCGTGTCTTCAATCAGGCCAGCGGTCGGATCAAATTGGCCTGGTTCCTGCTGAACGCCGCGCGCTACATGCCGGTGCTGGTGTACGCCGGCGACCCGGAATGGGGTGTGGCCGCGGTCGACAACCACCGCAAGTTGATCGCGGCCCTGCGCAAACGCGACGCCGCCGCCGTCATCGAGCACACCGTGTGGCAATTCACCGACGGGGCGCAGCGGCTGACCGAGATGCTGAAGCGATCGGGGATCTTCGACTGAGTCCGCGGGCTTATTAGTTCGCGGAGAGCTGCTCGGCGCGCTGCTTGAGGTTGTCGGCGAGGTGGTCGAGGACGGTGTTGAGCATGGACTTCACCATGGGCGCGGGCACGGGCATCGAGGGTTCGACATCGATATCCACCGTCAACAGGCTCGACGCACCCATCTCGACGACGCTGAACAGTTGTTCCTGCTTGGCGAACAGGTCGCCCTGCTGCATGACGGTCTGGATCTGGTTCTCGCCGGGGTAGTACACGGCCTGGATATAGGTGCCCGCAACGCCCTGGACCTCGGTGTCGAGCCGCAGCTGGCTGGGCCGCCCGTCGTCGTAGCGGGCGAGCACCCACAGGCCCTTGATCTCGTCGTTCCACTGCGGGTATGCCTCGAAATCCGCGACGATGGCCATGATCGAGGCGGCGTCGGCACCGACCTCGACGGTCTTGCTCAGGACTGGCATTGGCGAAGCATAGCCAAGCCGCGAAACGCCCAGTGCTGGGCGCCATCTCGGCGGCTTCTATTTATTGCTTCTATTTATTGCGGCTCGGCCGGTGCGACGCAGGCCGTCGACAGCAGTGCGCGGATGGCGTCGGGAATCGGGACCGGCTTGCGGCTCATCCGGTCGACGTAGACGTGCACCCAGTGCCCCAGCGCGGTGATCGGTTGGGCGCGGCCGTCGTCTGGTCCGCCATCCGACCCGAACAGCCCGAGCCGGTAGGTGACGCTGCTGCGGCCCAGCCGGGTCACCGCGAGGCCGACCACCAGGTTTTGCGGGAAATGCAGTTCGGAGAAGTAGCGGCAACCCGACTCGGCGACGATGCCCAGCTCGGGCATCGTGGTCGGGTCGAGCCCGGTGCTGGTGTTGATCCAGGCGTTGATCGCGGTGTCGAACAGCTGGTAGTACACCGCGTTGTTCAGGTGGCCGAACATGTCGTTGTCGGCCCACCGGGTTCCCACCGGCCACTGGACGGGGAAGTCGCGGCTGGTCAACCCGTCCGGTGCAGGCGGAACCGTGGGAGCCGATGTCATGCGTCTTGACTACCAGTAGCGCATGGCTTGCCGAAACAAGTCCGCCAGAACCGGCTTGCTCATCTCGCGCGGAGCGTTCTGCAGCAGGCGCTGCTGGGGGTGGGCGCCTTCGGTGAGGGCCACCACGTCGTCGTCGGTGTAGCCCACCCCGCCGAGGCCGTTGGGCATGCCCACCGCGCGCATGATGCGGATGAGTTCGTTGGCCAGCACCTCGCCGGCGTCCTGCGCGCCGGCGCCGCGCGTGTCGGCGCCGAGCAGCCGTGCGCCCTCCAGGTGCCGCTCCGGGCCAACCTCCGCGGTGAAGCGGAACGACGACGGTGCGTTGAGGATGACGGCCATGCCGTGCGGCACGAGCGGCTCGTCGGCCGGGTAGCCCGAGGGGCGGAAGTCACGCACCAGCCCCGCAACCGCATAGGCCATGCCGTGCGGTGCGTGCACGCCCGCGTTGCCGAACGCGATGCCCGCAAGCGTTGCGGCCCACATCATCTGCTCGCGGGCCTGGCTGTCGGACGCGTCGCTCACGGCGCGCTCCAGAAACTGCCCCAAGAGGCGCAACGCCTCACGGCAGCCCAGGTCGCTCCACGGGTTGGCGCCCTGGCTCATGGGCCGCAGGGTGGGCCGTTCGGGCGCGCGCCGCCGGACGTAGGGCCGCGCCGTGTAGGACTCCAGCGCGTGCGACAGCACATCCAGCCCGGCCGACGCGACGACCTCGGGCGGCAGGCTCGCGGTGCAGTCGGGGTCGACGAGCGCTTCCGTGGGACGCAGCGCGTGCGCGGCGATGCCGGTCTTCGCCTTCAGCGACAGGAGATCGAAGATCGTGATGCCCGTTACCTCGCTGCCGGTGCCGGCGGTCGTGGGGCACGCGATATGCGGCTTGAGCGGACCGGGCACCGGTTTGCCCTCGCCGATCGGCTTGTTGACATACGTCAGGAAGTCGGCGGGATGGGTGGCGTAGAGGTTGGCGGCCTTGCAGGTGTCAATGACGGAGCCGCCGCCCAGCGACACGTAGCCGTCGGGGTTCGACTCCCGGGCGAAACGCGCGGCGTCGACGAAAGACGCGTCGGTGGGCTCGACATGGGCGTCGGTGTAGGTGAGCACGTCCAGTCCGGCCGCGACGAGCGACTCGTGCGCCGTCGCGAAGATGGGCAGTTCGGCCACGCCGGCGTCGGAGAACAACGCCACCCGACGCAACCCGAGAGCGCGTGCCCGGTCGCCCAATTCAGCCAGACAACCACGCCCGAAAGTCACCCGCGACGCGTCGACGGTGAAGGCTGCGTCGCAGCCCTCGGCGACGATCGAGAAATCGCAGCACGCCATCGCTGCCATCCTAGGGGCGTTCAGATTTCCCAGGCCCGTCGCAGCGCTTCACCTTGCAACGCGAACAGCCGCTCGGACACGGACCAGTCGGGCAGCAGCGAGTCGAATCCGTGGCAGGTGCGCGCGAACACGTGCAACTCGGTGGAGACGCCCGCGCGCAGCAGTCGCAGCGCATAGTCCACCGCCTCGTCGCGGAAGGGATCGATCTCCGCGCAGGTGATCAATGCCGGTGGCAGGCCGTCGAATCGGTCTCGGCGGGCGGGCACAGCATTCTGCGAGGCGGTCTGCGGGCCCAGGTAGTGGCGCCACATCAGCTCCGCCGCCTCACCGTCGAAAGCCGGGCTGGTGCGAAACTGCGCCTTCGACTCGGTGGCCCGATCGTCCAGCACCGGCTGGTGCAGCAACTGGAACACGACCCGCGGTTCGCCCGCGGCGCCGTGCGCGAGGCAGGCGGCCAGGGCGGCGCCGGCGCTGCTCCCGGCGACGGCCAGGCGGGCCGCATCGATGCCGAGTTCGGCGGCGCCGGCCGCCACCCAGCGCAGCACGGCGATCGCGTCGTCGAGGGCGGCCGGATAACGATGCTCGGGGGCGAGCCGGTAGTCGACCGACACCACCGTGCATCGGCCGCGCCGCGCGAGCTCCACGCACTGGCGGTGATCGGTGTCCAGGTTTCCCAGCGCGAAGCCCCCGGCGTGGCAGTACACCACCGCCGGGGCCGGCGGCTCCGCGCCGCGATAGATCCGCACCGGCACGCCGCGGGCCTCGGTCACCACGGTGTCGTCGGCTATCTGGACACCTTGCGCCGCAACGCATTCCGCCGCGATTCGGCGCCGCTCGTTGAACGGTCCGCGCATGAGCTCGATGGCGGCCGGCGTGAAGTCCGTGCGCGTAGTGGCGACGGTGCGCAGCGCGGGATCGAGCCGCTCGACGCCGTCGGTCATCGGGTGTCCAGCGCCGCCACCGAGTCCTCCCCGTCCCTGGCGGAGCGGGCCTCGGCCCGGAAGCTGAAGTCGGCGGGCCGGAACCGGCGTGTCATTCCCCAGAAGCTACGCGCGCTTCGCGGCCACTGTGTGACCACCCGGCCGTTCGGGGCGCGGAAGTAGTTGCTGCACTGGGTGGTCCAGACGGTGCCGACCATCCAGCGATCGATCTTGGCGACGAACTCCGCGAGCGCCGCCGGCCGCACCGCGATGTAGGTCTTGCGTTTGCGCCGCATGTATTTCAACGCGCGCACGATGTAGCGCGCCTGGGCTTCGAGCATGAAGATCACGCTGTTGGAGCCGACATTGGTGTTGGGCCCGTAGAGCATGAAAAAGTTGGGAAACCCGGGAACGGCCATGCCGAAGTACGCGTGCGCCCCGTCGCTCCAGGTCTCGCGCAGCGTCGCTCCGTGTTCTCCGGACACGTCGAGCTCCCCCAGGTAGTCGGCCGCGGCGTAGCCGGTGGCGCACACCACGACGTCCACGTCGCGTTCGCTGCCGTCTTCGGCGACCAGCGAGCGGGCGCGCAGGTAGCGGGCCGGGCTATTCACCACCTCCACGTTGGGCAGCGTCAATGCGGGCAGGTAGTCCGACGAGAACACCAGTCGCTTGCAGCCCATTGGGTGGTCGGGGGTCAGCTTGCGGCGCAATTCCTCATCGGCGACGGTCTCTTCGAGCATGCCCAGGGCAAGCGCGGTGAACTCCTGGGTCTTTTCGCTGCCATGCTCGATCACCGAGATGTTGGATTCGCTGCGCAGCCACAGCCGGGTCCGGTACAGCTTCTTGGCGAACGGCACGTGGGCCAGAATCCAGCGCTCCCGGCGCGTGTAGTGCCGGTCCGGCTTGGGCAATATCCAGGTCGGTGATCGTTGCACCGAATACACGCGGGCGGCGACCTTGGCCAATTCCGGGACCAGTTGCGAGGCCGTCGAACCCGTTCCCAGCACGGCGACCCGCGCGCCCTCGAGGGCGACCGAGTGATCCCATCGCGACGAGTGCATCACCGTTCCGGTGAACGGCTCCTGTTCGACGAGATCCGGAAGCAGCGGCCGGGTGAACAATCCGACGGCCGAAACCACGATGTTGAAATGGTGTCGCGCCCCGTCCGCGGCCGTCAGGCACCAGCGCTGGGTATCGTGATCCCAGCTGGCGGAACGGATTTCGGTGCGCAGTTTCAGGTGGGGGCGAAGACCATATTCGTTGGCGCAGCGCTCGAAGTAGGCCAGGATCTCGGGCTGCGGTGACCAGAGCCGCGACCAGTGCGGGTTCAGGTCGAACGAGTAGGAATAGAGGTGTGACTTGACGTCGCATGCCAGGCCCGGATAGGTGTTGATGCGCCACGTTCCGCCCACGTCGTCTTCGCGGTCGAAGATGGTGAAGTCGTGAAACTCCGCCCGCTTCAACAGGATTCCCAGCGCCAAGCCACCGGGCCCGGCACCGATGATGCCGATCTTCATCGAATCTGCAGGCATTGCCCACCGTCGACGACCAACTCGGAACCCGTGATGAACGACGCCGCCTCGGAGACCAGGAACGCGACGGCGTCGGCGATTTCGCGGGGCTGCCCGAGCCGTCCGAACATCGCGGTCTCGGCGAGCCGTGACTGCGTGTCCGCGTCGAGCATTTCGGTGGCGATCGGGCCCGGGAACACCGCGTTGACGCGAATGCCCGACGGCGCGAGTTCGGCGGCGGCGGTCTGGGTCAGGCCCCGCAGCGCCCACTTGGACGAGCCGTACGCGCTGTGGTGCGGGAACGGGCGCATCGCCCCGGTGCTACAGATGTTGACGATCGCCGCGTGTTCGGCCTCCCGTAGCAGATCCAGGGTGGCGCTCATGCCGAGGAAAGCCCCCAAACAGTTCACCCGCCACGCCTTTTCGAAATCCTCGGCCGTCTCGTCGGCCAACGCTGCCCGGTGCAACACTCCGGCGTTGTTGACCAGCGCGCTCAGCGACCCGAACGTCTCGACGATGCGCTCGGCGGCGGCGTTCCACTGCGCCTGGGACGTCACGTCGAGCTGGATCGCGATCACGTTGTCGTCGCCCAGCTCGTCGACCGCCGCGGCCAATTCGCCGGCCCGCACGTCGCAGGCCGCCACCGAATAGCCGTCCGCGCGTAGCCGTTTGGCGATGGCCCACCCCTGCCCCCCGGCGGCGCCGGTCACCAGCGCGACACGCTGATTCATGGTCACGGAACCTCGGGACTGTCGGACAGGCCGTGGCTGGTCACGAACTGGCACCGCCGCCGCCGGAAACACCACCGCCCGTCGAGACGGACAATTTCGTCGTCGTACAGCGCGGGCCGCAGGTGCAGGTCGCCGGCGCGGACGAACAGCACCTGGGATCGGGCAGTCGCGGTGTCGCCACGGACATCGACACGCGAGACCCCGGTCAGGTGCAGGCCGCGCGGCGCATCCCGGAACATCTTCGCTATCTCGTCGGGCCCGGCGAAAGACCGCCCATAGACGACAAATTCGGCATCGGCGCTGAACAGCCTTAGGCATCCCTCGATGTCGCCGGCGTCGAGAGCCAGCGCGTAGCCGGCGATCACCTCGCGAATCGCGGCTTGGTCGTCGGTCACTGTCCGGTCGCCTCACGTAGATGTTCCGCCGCGCCCCGCCGCAGCGCCTGCGATTCGGCCGCCAGGGTGATCATCCGAAATCCCATCTGCGCCATGGCGTGACCGGTCTTGCCCCCTCCGGCGTGGATCCCGGTGAGCAGCCCGGCGTCGGTCGCCACGCGATGGATTCGTTCGATCGCGTCCCGCACCTTCGGATGGGCCGTGGCCCCCAAGACGTCGACACCCATCGAGATGGCCAGATCGGCGGGCCCGACGTAGATTCCGGCCAGGCCGTCGACGGCACAGATCTGATCCAGGACCGACAGCGCCCCGGCGGTTTCGATCATCGCGAATACGCTCACGCGGGATTCGTGCTCGGCCGGGTCGAGGCCGAGGCTGGCGCGCAGCGGGCCGAAGCTGCGCACGCCCGCCGGCGGGTAGCGGGAGGCGGCCACCGCCGCGGCGGCCTCGTCGGCCGACTCGATCATCGCGATGACGACGGCGTCGGCCCCGGCGTCCAGCACCCGCCCGATCGGCGCGGCGTCGGCATTGGGCAGTCGCACCACGGTAGCGATGGGGAGGTGTTCGATGCGCCTCAGCATGCCGGCGATGTCGGCGTCGTCGAGGTATCCGTGCTGGGCGTCGAAACCCAGGTAGTCGTAACCGGCGCGGGCGAATTCCTCGGGCCCGATCAGCGTCGGGCCGGTGATCCAGCCGCCCCACAGCGGGGTCGGGTGGTCGCCGCCGAAGACGCTCATTGCGCGATCGCGATCTTGATGCGCTCGGGCACCGGCCGGCAGGCCAGCTCGAAAGCTGCCTGGACGTCTTGCACATCTTGGACGCCGAAGGTGTGGGTGAGATACGAGCCCAACAACCCGGGATGGTCCGCGGCGAACTTGCCGGCGAGCTCCAGCATTCGCCGCCGGTCAAGCGTCACACCGGATTTCAGCGTCAAGTTGTTGCGCAGCATGAGTCGCATGCTAATCGGGTAGGCCTCGTCGTCGGCGACGCCGAAGTAGAAGACGGTGCCGCCGGGGGCGGCGGCTTGGATGGCGTGCCCGAGTGTCGCGACCTGGTGACCGACGGCCTCGATGACGACGTGGGCCCGGTCGGCGGGCGCCAGCTGGCTCACCCAGCGGTCGCTGGTGGCACGCACCCGGTCGTCGACGCCGAATG
The DNA here is from genome assembly GCF_001954215.1 of Mycobacterium sp. IS-2888. Taxonomy (NCBI): domain Bacteria; kingdom Bacillati; phylum Actinomycetota; class Actinomycetes; order Mycobacteriales; family Mycobacteriaceae; genus Mycobacterium; species Mycobacterium sp. IS-2888. Next base: position 8,325 of record NZ_MBET01000113.1, on the reverse strand, counting down.
CCGTTGCGGCGCTTTCGCGGTCGATGGGGTCGACGCCGGTGACGCGCCGGGCGCCGGCCGCCTTGGCGACATAGGAAAACAGCAGTCCGATCGAGCCCTGGCCGATGATCGCGACGTGACGGCCGGCCAGGTCGGGCAGTTGCTCGCAGGCATAGAGGACACACGCCAGTGGTTGCAGCCCGACGGCTTCGGCGGGGGTCAGCGCCGGGTCGTAGGGCGCCAACCCGTTGCCGTCGGTGACGACGCGTTCCATCAGCCCGTCGAATCCGGATGCCCAGCCCACCACCAGATTGCCGGGGCGATGCTCGGGATGCCGGCTGGCGATCACCTCGCCGGCGACCTCATGGATCGGGAATCCGTCTTTCTCCGCCGCGCTTGGCCCGTCGTCTCCGGGAAGCCGGCCCCGGGCGCCGCGGAACGCGGGCAGATCGCTACCGCAGACTCCCGCGGCCAGGAACCGAAGCAGCACCTGGCCGTCGCCCAGGTGCTCGGGTGTCTTGTCGGCGATCGACGTCCGCTCGAACACGTAGGGCGCGACGATCCGGTAGGACCACACGTCAGACCTCCACGGGGATCTTGTTCCATCCCCATTGGAAGCTGGACGGCAGCCGCGTCGCGGCCTCGCTCTGGATCGCGTAGTCCGGCACCCGCCGCAGCCATTCGGTCAGCAGCACATCGATTTCCAGCCGGGCCAGGTGGTAGCCGATGCAGAAGTGCTGACCGCGACCGAACGCCAGCGAACGGCGGATGGGTCGGTTCCAGACGAACTTGTCGGGCTCGTCGTACTCCCGCTCGTCGCGGTTGGCCGACGCCAGCAGCGTGATGACGCGCTGGCCGGGCCGGATCGTTTCGTCGTGAATGCTGAAGGGCTTCCGCGCGGTTCGCGCGAACCACTGCGCCGGCGCGCAGAACCGGATCATCTCCTCGCGGGCGACCGGCGCGTTGGCGTTCGCGTCGCCGCGCACCGCGGCCAATTGGTCGGGCCGCCGGGACAGTTCCCACAGCCCGTGGGCGACGATCTTCGGCACGGTTTCCGTCCCGCCGATGAAGATGCACAACATTTGCGTCGCGGCTTCGACGTCGGACAGGGCGCTGCCGTCGGGCAATCGGTAGCCGAGCAGGCCGTCGACAACGGGCAACGCGTCACCGGACGGGTCGGCCCGGCGGCGCTGCACCACCGGTGTCAGGTACTCGAGGTAGTTGGGCCGCGCTTGTGCGGTGTCGACGCCCTCGCCGGGCTCGGCCAAACTGCCGGCATTGACCGCTGCCAGCACTTGCGGTGCGAGATCGTCGGGCAGGCCCAGCAATTCGCACACCATCGACGCCGCGACGATGCCGCCATACTCTTGCGTCAGGTCGAAGCAACCCCGTGGCAGCAGCTCATCGAGGCGCTCGTTGGCCAGGGTGCGGATTCGGGCTTCCAGCCCAGCGACCGACCGCGGACGCAACGGCTGGGAGTGCGCGCGCCGGATCTCGGCGTACAAATCGGTGTCGAAGACGGCGTGAAACGGTAACGGATGCAGCGGCGGATCATCGAGGGGCCCATCGTTGTGCTGAGCCAGCACCGACGCCGGGGGCAATGTGCCTTCCGTCGCGACGAACGTTCCGTCGTTGACGTCGAGCACCCGCCAGATGTCCTCGAAGCGGGACAGGGCGAAGGTATCCCACAGCGGCATGTAGTACACCGGGTAGCGATCGCGCAGGATTCCGTAGTACGGCAAGGGGTTTGCCATCACCCGCGCGTCGAATGGGTCGTAGGTGAAGTCCACTGGTGCGCCCGTCACTGCAGCGGCGAGGGCGGAAGGGCCTGCAGAATCGAATCTTCCCAGCCGTCGCGCAGCGCGGGCGCGACGCTCATCCAGGTGACGATCTCGGCGGGTGGGCTGTCTTTCCAGGACGGATAGTGGTTGGCGAAGCATTCCCAGCCACCGTCGAGTGCCCAGTAGTGGATGACCTCGTTGTAGCGGAACGTCGTGGTGAACGAACCCAGCCAACGCTTGCCCGTGCGCTCCGACCAGGGCACGTAGAGCCGCTCCAGCTCGCGGATGTAGTCGTCCTGTCGCCCCGGCTTGGTCTGCATGATCTCCTGAATCACCAGCGGCGCAGTGAAATTGGACTCTCGCAGCTGCGCCAGCGTTTTGTTGCTCGGTCCGGGGTACATGATTCGCCCCTCCCCCGAGGCGCCGATGTCGGACAGAAACGACGACCATTTTCCGGCCGCCGCCTCGTGGCTGCCGCCGCGTGCCTGCGCCGCTCCGATCCTGGCGTAGTCGGCGAAGGCGTCGAGCTCCCAGATGACCGTCACTTGCGGCCAGTGGCCGTTGTAGGGGGTGGATTCCCAGATCGCGAACAGCCGGGCACCGAGTTCGGCCATCATCGGCTGGTAGACCTCGGAGAAGACTTCGGTGAAGCGATCGCTGCGACCGGAGCCCAGCGAGATCGTCTCGTGCAGATAGAGCAGGGTGTGGCCGTAGTACTTCTTCATGGGCGAGTCATGGGCTAATCGGCGCGCTAGTCGATCCGGATCAACTCTGAGTCGGCCCGCGAACACGTAGCGGTGTCACACAGCAGCGGCTCGGTGCCATCGACCGACTCGCACGAAATCCCCGCGGCAGCAAGCGCGTAGCCCTTGAACGTCCGCGCCGCGGCGCTCAGTACGTGCTGCGCCCTCGTCGTCGCGCGATTCACTCCCAGGGGCCACCCATCGCCCCACAACGCGACTTCGGTCAAACCGTTGTCCAGGGACTTGAGCACCGCGTCGCGTACCCGCTCGTCTGCGGTGAATGCCTCGGCGCTGACGGCCAGGCTGTGGCCCGGCGAAGCGAGCTGCGCGTCCAGTTCCGCTGTCCGCACGCCGAGGATCCGAAGCGACCGGGAGTCGCGGCCCTTCGGTAGCAGCACGGTCACCTGCCATCCGGCCATCACCCGGTCGTAGAGCCAGCCACCGGCCGATTGCACGACGTCGGCCGCGGTGGCCGCGACGACGTCCAGCCGGTATCGCAGGCACTCACCGTCGGCCCGGGTTGCCCGCCCGGCACCGAGCCGGCTGCTCTCGCTGATGTAGGGAGTGACCATCAATCCGTTCCTCACCGCCGCACCGAAACGGTGCATCGGCGTTACCGCAACGCTCGTCCTGGGCTGTTGGCCGCCACGCGGCTCACCGGACAGCGTGACACTTCGGCGCAACTTTGTAAAGGTGCGACCGGCGGTCACACGCCGCGGCGGGCCTTGAGCTCGGCCAGAATTTCGTCGGTGTGCTGACCCAGTTCCGGTGCCGCAGAACGCGGTGACCATGGCGTGCCATGGAAATCGGCCGGCGTCGCCACCATCGGCACGGTGGATTCTTTGTCCGGTACGTCGACGATGCCGCCGGCGGCGTGGAACTGCTCGTCGGCGACGACATCCTCGATGCTGTTGACCGGTGACCAGAAGAAATCGGGTTCTCCCGCGAAGACCTCTGCCCATTCGTCAAGCGGTTTGGACGCGAAGATTTCGTCCAACTCGGCAATGAGCGCCGCCCCATTGACGGCGCGGGCGCGGGCATCGCGGAATCGGGGATCGTCGAGCCACTCGGGGCGGCCGACGGCACGACACAGCGGCGGCCAATGCCGGTCGCCCTCGAGGCCGACGATCCAGAACCGGCGACCATCGCCCGCGGTGTAGTTGTTCATGCACGGGTTGCCCATGGTTTCGCGTTGCCCGATGGCGATCGGCTGGCCGGTCAGCAGATAGGTGTTGATGTCGAAGCTGACGGTGTAGGCGCCCTGGCGGTAAAGCGAGGTGCTCACCAGCTGGCCGGTCCCGGTGCGTTCGCGGGCGAGCAGCGCAGCGCAAATGGCCGCGGCCAGCGTCATGCCGGCCGAGTGGTCACCCATGCCGCCGCGCTGAAACGGCGGGGTGTCCCCGGGCCGGGTGAGCAGGTGCGCCACGCCGGCGCGCGACCAAAACGCAGCGACGTCGTAGGCGGCGCGGTCGGCATCGGGCCCGTCTTCGCCGTACCCGGTGATCAGGCCGTAGACCAGGCGGGGGTGGCGCGCCGACACCGACTCGAAGTCGAGGCCCAGCTTTCGCAATGCGCCGGGGCGCACGTTGGTGACGAAAACGTCTGCGTCCGAGAGCAATTCGAGCGCGATGTCGTGGCCCTCTTCGGTGGTGAGGTCCAGGACGATGCTGCGTTTGGAGCGGTTGTCCATTTCGAACGGCGGGTTGACCCCGAGGTCGCAGCCCAGCATCCGGCCGAACAGGCGCCCGGGGTCGCCGCGCGGGGGCTCGATCTTGATGACGTCGGCGCCCCAGTCGGCCAGGATGCCACCGGCGGCCGGGCCGGCCACCCAGACCCCGAGTTCGACGACTTTGATGCCCGCTACCGGTCCCGTCATGGCTACGTTCCTACTCCGTGCTGCCGCAGGGTGGCCAACCCGCCGTCACTGACGGATAGGTCAGGCGTGTCCCGGCGTATCGGGCAGTGCCTCACGCCACTGGCGCCACAGAGCCCGGTCGGTCATCAAGTCGAGCAGGCTGCCGAATCCGCTCGGATAGACAAGCGACACCAACCATTCCCGCGAATCGCCTTGGCTCACACGGAAACCGCCGCGATAGAACTGACGCAGCCATTTGATGGTCAGTTGGTCTCGACGAAAGTCGAAGACCACCACGGGCTCCCCCGACGACAGCTTCGCCTTGTAGTCGGTGAGGCCCAGCTCCTCGTCGATCCATTTCGAGTACTCCGTGGCGACGCAGCGCACATTCGTGTCGGTCAGCTGCAGCTCGACGTTGACCCACCAGGAATTGCCCCGGTTCTTCAGCAGGTAGGCCTTGGTATGCGGCGGCGCACTTGCCATCTCGTCCTACTCCGTCGTCGCTTGGGTCTCGTCCGGGCGTCAGCGTAGCGCGTGTTTGAGCCGCTGAGTCGGCCTTGGGGGACAATCGCAACCATGACTCTCGTAGCCGGACGTGGTCCGTTAAGCAGTGATCCGGCCGGGCGGTTCTCGCCCGCGCTGCCCTCGGAGGTCGTCTTCGTCGAGCCGCACCCGCGGCGGGTCCAGGCCTTCCGGGACGGGCGCGCGGTGATCGACACCGAGCGGGCGCTGCTGGTGCACCGCCGGGGTCGTGCGCTCAGCTACGCGTTTCCGGCCGACGAGGTCGGCGACCTGCCCACCGAACCCGAGCCGGAGGCGCCGGGCTTCGTCCACGTGCCTTGGGACGCCGTCGACACCTGGCTGGAAGAGGGCCGCGAGCTCGTTCACTATCCGCCGAATCCCTACCATCGGGTCGACTGCCGCCCGACGCGGCGCCGCCTTCGCGTCTCGGTCGGCGACACCGTCTTAGTGGACACCGAGGACACGGTGATCCTGTTCGAGACCGCCCTCGAACCGCGTCTGTACGTCGATCCCTCGCACGTGCGCACCGATTTGCTGCGGCGCTCGGAGACGTCGAGCTATTGCAACTACAAGGGCTTCGCGACGTATTGGTCCGTCGTCTCGGGCGACCAGGTCGTCGAGGACGTCGCCTGGAGCTACGCGGACCCGCCCCCGGAAAGCCTTCCCATCAAAGGGTTCCTGAGTTTCGACGCCGCCCGAGCCGACGTCGTCGCCGAGCTCCCGCTTAGCCCGGGTAGTTAGGCCGTCCCAGCTTGAGCTCGTGCTGGGCGATCATGTTGCGGAAGACCTCGAGGGTGCCGCCGTAGATCCCGAGCGGCAGCGCCAGCCGGTAGAGGTGTTCCGCCGCGCCCTCGCCGACGCAACCGTGGGCATCGGCGGGCAACGCCGACGCCGTGCCCGCGATATCCATCAGATCGGCGGAGATGTCGCGCATCGTCTGGGCGACCGCGACGCGCCCGAACATGCCAGGCGTGGACAGCGCCGCCTCCACCCGGGCGACGCTGCGCCCCAGCCGGTGCTTCACCGACTCGTCGGCCGCCGGCCCGACGATGCCCGCGACGGTGTCGACCACTTCGGCCATCACGTCGCCGTGAGCTCCCATCGCCGCAAGGTATTGCAGGCCATGGTCTTCGCGATCGACGAGGCCGTGCTCGGAATCCAGCGCCGCGCGCATCACCGTCCAGCCGCCGTTGACCTCGCCGATCCGGTAGAGATCGTCGACGCGTACGTCGCTGTAGTAGACGATGTTGGTGCGGTCGCCGTCCAGGGTGCGGATGCCCTGGATCTCGATGCCCGGTGAATCGAGCGGCACCAGGAACATGGTCAGGTTCTTGTGTTTCGGCCCTTGCGGGTCGGTGTTGGTGAGCAGAAAGACGTACCTGGCGTTCTGCGCGTTCGACGTAAACATCTTGGAGCCGTTGATAATCCACGCATCACCGTCGCGGGCCGCGCGGGTTTTGCAGGTGGCGACGTCGGAGCCGCCCTCGGGTTCGGTGTAACCCAGGCAGAGCCGAATCTCGCCGGACAGCACGCCCGGCACGACCTTGCCGGCGAGCTCCGGCGCGCCGAATTGCTGCACCAGCCGCGCGACGACGGACGTGGTGCCCCAGTGATACCAGGGCGTGTGCGCCCGGGCGATCTCCAGTTGAAAGATGCGCCGGCGAACCGCACTGAATCCGCCCTCGGACTCGAGCTTCCAATCCGACGCCAGATAGCCGGCCTCGCCCAGCGCCAAATGCACTTGCTCGTCGAAGTTTTCGCCAAACTCCCGCTGACGGCGGAGCACCTCGTCGGTGACGTGCTTGGTGATGAACGCCCGGGTTTCCTCGAGGAAGGCCTGATCCTCTGGGGACAGTTGGACGCGGGAGAAGTCCATCAGGCCGCGTCGATCACGAGGGTGCGGAATCGGTCGAGGGTCTCGAGCGCGTGGGTGATGCTGTCCCCGGGCAGGTGGACGCCGACCCACGTGACTCCCACGGCCGCAAGCTTTTCCAGGCCGCCGAGGTACGCGTCGGCGTTGAAGTCGTCGGTCGCGGGGCTGCCGCCCTCAAAGTTGCTGAAGGTGATGTCGATGGCCGACCAGTCCCTGCCCGCCGCATCGCAGCGGCGGCGCAGGTCGTCGATGCCCTCGGTGAGGCGCTCGACGGAATCGATGACCGCGGTGCCCGCGGTCTGGGCCAGCTGCGGCGGGGCCGGAAACGGGCACCAGCCGTCTCCATATTGGGCGACGCGCTGGCGGGCGGTCGTGGTGTTGCCGCCTATCCAGATCGGCGGAGGGCGCACCGGCCGGGGGTGCGCGGTGATGCCGCGCGCGCTGAAATGCTTTCCCTCAAAGGACATGTCGTCGCTGGTCCAGATGGCCCGGATCACCTGCAGCGCTTCCTCGAACAGCTCCGCGCGCTCGTCGTAGCTCACACCCAACGCCGCGAACTCCCGTTTGAGGTAGCCGACGCCGACCGCGAGCGTGAACCGGCCGCCGGAGAGCAAATCCAGCGTGGCGCCGGACTTGGCCACCACGAAGGGGTTTCGGTACGGCAGCACCACGATGTTGGGAATCAGCCGCAGCGTTGTCGTCGTCGCCGCCGCGAAACCCAGTGCGACAAAAGGATCCAGAGCGTCGTGGCCGCCGGCTTCCAGCCACCGCTGCGACGGTGCGGGGTGGTCGGTGAACCCGAAGCCGTGAATGCCCGCCGCCTCGGTGGCTTCCGCCACTTTCCCGATTCCCTCGCCGCTCAAGAACTCCGGGTTGTACGGATGGCTGTGCATCGGGTGCGTGATGGTGAAGCGCATGGCAGTCAGAATCGCGCGCGGGAATCGATCGCCGTGTCGCTGGTGCGCAGCGGCCGGATCAGCGCCTCCTGAGCGAAGGAGCACAACAGCTCTCCGGCCTCGGCGTGCACGGTGCCGCGCACGTACGACATGCCCGCGCCGACCTGCGTGCTCTCGTGCGTGTAAAGCAGCCACCCGTCCCAGCGCACCGGCTCGTGGAACGCCACGGAGATGCTCATCGGTGCGGTGGACACGGTCAGGTGCGCCTGGCTGGTACCGATGCCCGGGTGCGCGCGCATGGTGGTGGAGATGCCCAGATGTCCGGTGAAGTACGCGACGAGGGCCTTGGCCAGGTCGTCGCGGTCCGGGATCGGGTCGTAGTGCAGCCATGCGTACAGCTCGGGCGGCCCGACCTCGTCGGGGCTGTTGACGTCGACGACGTCAACGAGGCGCAGTTCGCGCCCGCCCATCGGCATCTCGGCATGGTTGGCGTCGGCCGGCGCGGCCACGTCGGGCCGCGGCAGGTGGTGGCGGATGACGTCGCCAGTGGGGACGTCGGCCAACACCGTGATGCTCAGGCAGCGTCGCCCGTTCTGGTGCACGGCGACAACCGCGGTAGCCGTGGACCGGCCCTCGGCCACGACGTCGAGGACGAATTCGACCGGCGGGCCGACGG
>NZ_MBET01000112.1:0-9275 GCF_001954215.1 Mycobacterium sp. IS-2888 | reverse complement strand
CAGGTGACCCCGCCGCAGGTGACTCCGCCGGTCCACGTGCCGCAGCCGCCGCAGGTGATCCCGCCGCGGACCCCCGCAGCAGAACTGCCCGACCGCGGTTGGCGACGCGTCCTGAGGCTGATCACCTTTGACCTCGTAAAGCTGGGTCCGTCGGCCACGCAGCGGCAGGAGGCTCAGTTCGAGGCAACCATCCGGGCCGGCCTGCACGGCAATTACAAGGTGGGCGTGCTGGGCAAGGGTGGTGTCGGAAAGACGTCGGTCGCTGCCAGCGTCGGATCGCTGTTCGCCGAGCTGCGTCCCCAGGACCACATCGTCGCCATCGACGCCGACACCGCCTTCGGGCGGTTGAGCAGCCGGGTCGATCCGCGTTCGACGGCCTCGTTCTGGGAGCTGACGTCGAACAAGAACCTGCGGTCCTTTACCGACGTCATCGAGCGGGTCGGGCGCAATTCCGCCGGGCTGCACGTGCTCGGCGGGGAGCCGGCCTCGGGCCCACGCCGGGTTCTCGATCCCGCGATCTACCGCGAAGCCGCGTCGCGGCTGGACCGCCACTTCACCATCTCGGTCATCGATTGCGGATCGACCATGGACTCTCCCGTCACTCAGGAGGTGCTGCGCGATCTGGACGCCCTGATCGTGGTCTCCTCGCCGTGGGCGGACGGAGCCTCCGCCGCCGCGCGGACGCTGGAGTGGCTGTCGGATCAGGGACTGGCCGGTCTCTTGCACCGCACGCTCGTGGTGCTCAACGATTCCGACGGCCATGCCGACAAACGCACCCGGGAATTGCTGGCCCGCGAATTCATCGAACACGGCCAGCCGGTGGTCGAGGTGCCCTTCGATCCCCATCTACGGCCCGGCGGCGTCATCGATGTGAGCCATCAAATGGCGACGGCGACGCGCCGCAAATTTCTGCAGATAACCGCAACGGTCGCAGGGTATTTCGCGGCGCGGCCCGACCGGGCACGCGATCGCCGCCGCGACGCGGACGGCAGCTGACAAGCTACGGCTGTTGAGCGGCCCCGGCGCGGGCCGACGGATCGGCTATCGCCTCGATCTTGGTGACGAGGCGGCCGCGGATCGTCAGCACGATGGCGGCGAAGAGCCGGCGCTGCGCGAAGGCCAGCAGCACCGGCTGTCCCGCCGGACCGCTCACCACCGTGACTTCCGGCCCGAGGTAGCGCATCAGGTTGGTGGCGACGGCGTGTGGCCCGTGATTGACCTGCGGGGGCGGCGCCGGGTCGGCGAGAACCGTGCCCACGCCCCAGACCGTGGGATCCAGCACGGCGGTCAGTGCGGCGATGTCGCCGTTGGCGCATGCGGTGATGAACTTTTCGGTGACGAGTTGGTGCTCTGCCGAGGCCACCTCGCTCAACTTCGGTTGTGCCGTAGTGAATTTGGCCCGCGCTCGCCGCGCCAGCTGGCGGCAGGTCCCGACCGGGCGGCCCACCGTCTCGGCAATCGTGTCGAAGGGGACGCCGAACACGTCGTGCAGCACAAACGCGACGCGCTCCCCCGGGCTGAGCCGGCGTAAGACTTCCATCAAGGCGCTGCGGACCTCGTCGTCGAGCGTGACACGGTCGGCCGGATCGGCGGACCGCGGTTCGGCCGGCTCGGCGTCGCGGCCATCGCGGGCCGGGCGGCTCAACCGTTCGTAGCGCGATCGCGCCGAGCGCACCTGATCGAGGCAAAGCCGGCTCGTGACCACGGTCAGCCAGCCGCGGACATCGTCGAGCTGGTCGACGTCTTCACGGGACAGCCGCAGAAACGCCTCCTGCGCAACGTCTTCGGCGTCACCGACGTCTCCGAGTATCTGGTATCCGAGATTGACCAGATACGGGCGGTGCTGACGCCACGCCTCGGTGATCAGGTCGTACGACTGGTCCATGAATCATCGACGATCTGATGCGGCAAAAAGTTACACATTCCGGCTGTAACTTTCCCATCTTCCGCCCCGTCCTTGGTGAAAAGCAGTCGCATCACACCGGAAGGAACCACATCATGACGATCGTCGTAACCGGAGCCACCGGCAACGTCGGGCGGCCCCTCGTTGCCGAACTCACCGCCGCGGGCGCCCGGGTGCGGGCGGTCACCCGCTCGCCCGAGGCGGGGTTTCCGTCCTCCGTCGACACGGTCGCTTCGGCAGCCGACGCAATAGCGGGAGCGTCGGCGGTATTCCTCAATTCCCGCGCGCTCGGGGCCGACCTGCCCGACGTGGTGGCCCAGTGCGTGGCCGCCGGGGTCACCAAGCTGGTGGCACTGTCGGCCATCAACGCCGACGACGATTTCTCCCGGCAGCCATCGCGGTTCCGCGGCGATCGCAACAAGGAGGTCGAGCAGCTCGCTGTCGATTCCGGCCTGGCGTGGGTGAGCCTGCGCCCCACGGTCTTTGCGACGAACTTCGCCGGCATGTGGTCGGCGCAGATCCGCGCGGGCGATGTGGTGGCCGGACCGTACGCCGCGGCCTCGACCGCGCCGATCGTCGAGGCCGACATCGCGGCGGTCGCCGCGCGGGCGCTGCTCACCGATGAGCTTGTCGGGCAGCGCATTCCGCTGACCGGTCCGCAGGCATTCACCAACACCGAGCTGGTGAACGTCATCGGCGCCGTCCTGGGCCGCCCACTGCGATATCAGGAAGTACCAGCCGACCTCGTCCGGCAACGGTTCATCGACCTGGGTTTCGGCGCCGAGTTCGCCGACGCCTACACGTCCATGCTCGCCGACACGCTCGACAAACCCGCGCTCGTCACCCACGACGTCGAGAAGATCCTGGGCCGGGCGGCGACGCCGTTCGCGCAGTGGGTGTCGGCGCACCGCAGCCTGTTCGCGAAATAGATAAGGAGCACTCAGATGTCACAACCACGTCCGCCGCGCTACCTCAAACCGATGAACAAAATGATGATGGCGGTGCAACGGCTCGGGATACCGACCGGCCCCGCCATGGTGCTGACCGTGCCCGGCCGTAAGTCGGGCCAACCGCGCAGCACCCCGATGACGCCGTTCGAGTTCGAGGGCGGCCTCTACGTGGTGGCCGGTTATCCGGGTGCCGACTGGGCGGCCAACGCCCGCGCCGCGGGCACCGGCACGCTGGCCCGGGGCCGGCGATCGCGGCAAGTCAGGATCGTCGAACTGAACGCCGAGGAAGCGCGCCCGGTGCTGCGCGCATTCCCCGCCGAGGTGCCGGTCGGGGTGGCGTTCGCAAAGCGCTCCGGCATGGTGCGGGATGGCACGGCCGACGAGTTCGAGGCGTTGGCGGGCCAGCTCACCGTCTTCCGATTCGAACCGGCTTGACCGCCGTTTCGTCCAAACCCAAGCGCGAGAAATCCAGGAGATTTCTCGCGCTGTTGCGCTTCCCGCCGCCGACCCCTCGAAATTCGGCGGCCACTTCGCGCCGGGTTAAGCCGACTTTGCGGTTTCGCGCAGCGGGTACCCGTTGCGCTCGGCCAGGGATCGCAGCTGTCGCAATGCGAAGGCCCGGCGGCGGCCCGCCTCCGGAATGACGACGCCGCCCCACAGCCCTTCCGCACCGGGAGACTCGACGGCCTCGCGCGCACATAGCCACCGCCGGGGGCACGCTCGGCACAGGGCGATGGCCTCCGCATCGGGCGTTGACGTCCAGCGGTCGGGATCCTGCGTACAGGCGCCGAGTGGGACGTTGTGCAGAGCTGTTGCGGTCATGGCGCTCGTTCCTTCAAAAGCATTGCGGTCATCGGTGCATGTGTTTCGATACACTATAGCACTAACCGCTGCGATGCAACAGTTATGCGGCGGCACCGCGTCGGCTGCGTTACTGTTGGCCGTTCAGTATTCGTCGCTATACCCGCTGGGAACGGAGCCCCGCGGCTCTACTTATATGCGCTGACCAGTAGATACATGCGGTGTGGGGCGCGGGCCAGAAGCCCGGGTCACGACGCCAGCAAACCGTAGCGCTATCGGAACTAAAAACGTAGCGGCCGTGATACGAGGCGGCCGGTGCGACGGTTAGAATCGCACCGGCGGAAGGTCCGCCCAGCGAGCCGAGGATCACCGCAAATGCCCACCGCCGATTCCAGCGAGCCGGATCCCGCCATGGTTCGGGCCGGGGCGGCCGCGGCCGCGCGCCGGCGTGAACTGGGCATCAGTCAGCGAAGTCTCGCGGCTGACGGAATAATCAATGCCGGCGCACTCATCGCGTTCGAAAAGGGGCGCAGCTGGCCGCGTGAACGAACCCGGGCCAAGCTCGAGCAGGTGCTGCACTGGCCCGCGGGAACCATCGCGCGGCTCCGCCGGGGCCACGCCGGAGACGCCGAAGTCGAGCCGGAAGCGCGCGCACCGGGCCCGAACTCCGACGCCCCGACATCGTTGATCGCGCAGGCGATCGTTGCCGCGGTGGACGGCTGCGGCCTGGCGATCGCCGCATTGCCGCCGGTCGACGATCCGCGATTCTTCGAGCGGGCGACGCCAATCCTCGCCGATCTGCGCCAGCTCGAGACGATCGCCGTTCGCGCGACGCGCATCAGCCGGATTACCCCCGAACTGATCAAGGCGCTGGCCACGGTGCGCCGCCACTACGACGAACTGATGACGGTCGGCGCGAGCGCGCCGGGCGCTCCGCTGGGGCAGCGTCTCTATGCCGCCCGACAGACGGCGAACCTTTCCCCCCGGGAAACCGCGCAAGCGGCCGGCGTGGCCGAGGAGATGATCGTGCGCGTCGAAGCCGGTGACGCGGTACCCCCCGGCGTCGCCGATGCGATCGAAACGCTGATCAGCCACATTCAGTGAGGCTGCCGCCGTCGTTCAAAGCGCTATCGGCACATGCTTTTCCGCGCACGCGTCCTTGACCGCGGCGATTATGTCCTGGGTGCGAATCGCCTGTAGGTCCTCGACGGTCACCGACCCCTTGTCGGTGCGGTGCTGGGCGGCCACCCGCGAGTCCCGCAGCCGTTCCGCGCGTTCGACCACGTTTCGTGCGAATCGACCGTTCTGCATCAGGTCGATCCCGTGCTCCCCATTGGGTGCGTGGTAGGCGCGCAAAGTCAGGCAGGCCGCCTTCAACGCTTCGCCGGCGGCGTCCTCGAGCACGGTGGCGCGCGGCTTGCCGTAGCGCACTGCGATTTCCACCAGCTCGTCGGGCGTGTACGACTCGAACCGCAGTTTGCGGTTGAACCGCCCCGCCAGACCCGGGTTGACCGTGAGGAATTCGTCGACTTCCCGCTCGTATCCCGCGCCGATGAAGCAGAAGTCGAACCGGTGCACCTCGAGCGCCACCAACAACTGGTTGACCGCCTCCATGCCGATCATGTCCGGCCGGCCGTCCTGGTGGCGCTCCACCAACGAGTAGAACTCATCCATGAACAGGATGCGGCCCAGCGAGCGGCTGATCAGTTCGTTGGTCTTCGGGCCCGAGGCGCCGATGTGTTCCCCGCAGAAGTCGGCGCGCTTTACCTCGATGATCTCGGGATGGCGCACAATGCCGAGGCCGGCGTAGATCTTCCCCAGTGCCTCCGCGGTGGTGGTCTTGCCGGTGCCGGGCGGGCCCACCAGCAGCATGTGGTTGGTTTGATTGGCCACCGGCAGTCCGGCCGCCAGGCGCAGCGCGCGGACCTCGATCTGGTCCTCCAGTTCGGCGACCGCGCGCTTGACTTCGGCCAATCCGACTTGGTTGTCGAGCAACGCACGCCCCTCCTGCAGGAGTTCGCTGCGCCGCTCTTGGTGTTCGGACTCCTGGCGTTGCTGCTCCGACAGCTCGGTGGTCACGTCCCACTTGTTCGTTCGGCTGCGGATGGCATCCTCGTCGGTGATCACCAGCTGCAGCGCGGGATCGGCTAGCGCTTGCTTGGCCGGCTCGATCAGCGCACCGTTGATCGTCGCCTTCGACAGCCAGATCTGCGCCTTGTTCTCCTCGCCTAGCTGGCGATGCGCCATGCCCCGTACATAGGCGAGGTCGGCGGCGATAAGCGGGAAATCGTTGGGATCTATTGCGGCGAGGGCGGTTTCGAGATTGTGACGACGCGACTCGGTCGGGCCGCCGTATCCGGAGCGCAGTTCGACGCGATCGGTCCACTCCAGCGCGACGCGCCCCTGCCCGAGATGGGCCGCGGCGTGGGCGGCCAGGGTGCAGGTCGCTGCGGTGACGGCCGACATGATGATGGCCTGGGGCGGCAGGACCGCGGCCGCCACCGAGATCACGTCCGGCCAGCGTTGGGTCGCGAACATCAAGTAGGCCTCGATGTACTGGCGCCACTGGTGGTTTTCCCAGGTGTCCAGCAGCGACGAATCCTTAAGTAGCGCTTCGGCTTTCTCATACTGACGGTCGTCGATGAGCGCGCTGGCCAGTGCCAGGCCGGCGTGGGAGGCCTCGGTTACCGATATGGAGAGGTACGGCCCGGCTTTGATCGGCGCCGACAAGCGGGCGCCGAGGCGGTTGGTCTCCCGGTGCAGCCGGGCGCCATAGGTGTAGAGCTGTTGCACGGTCGGCAGCGACTCGTCACCCGCGGCGATCCGGCCCAACCAGGCGTCGGCCATCGACGGATCGATCTCCGTCGCCTCCCGAAACCGCGCCGCGGCGCCGGCGGCGTCGGTGTCGAGCAACGTCATCGCCTGATCGAACATCTTGCGCGCCGCAGCGGGTGTGGTGCTGCTGGTCATTGTGTATCCACCGCTTCGAGCTCAGAGCTTCGCAAAACCGTCGGTTCCGACGATACGTAACGGTTTTCGGCGCGGAACAACTCCACCTCCACCGTGTGTACCTGTCTGTCGGTTCGAACTTCCACCGTTGCCGGACCGACCTGGGTGATCAGCACGTTGGCCGTCCCCCGGTACGGCTCGCCCGGTTCGCCGACGGAGATCAGCGTGTTCGGGCGCGGGGCGGGTGTCAGCGTCCCGTCCACGACGCTGACCGTCGTGCCCGAGACCGGCTTCGACTGATCGCTCACCGCGATGTCGGGCATGCGAACCGTTGCCCACCGCTGCATGTTTCGGGTATGCACCGTGATGCGCTCGCCGGCACCGGCCATACGGATCACGAACCGCTTGGCCAACGCGTCCTCTGCGGCAATGTGCACGCGGCTGAACTCTCCCGCGTCGTCCAACGGCAGCAGCATCCGGTTTCCCCCGGCGACCTTGCCGAGCAGCACACCCGACGGCCCGATCGGGACCAGCAGCGGTCTGCGCAGCGTCCCCCGGCGAATGCCGTGCAGCGTCGGAAGCGGGCCGCACAGATTGGCGGCGATGGCATGCGCCTGCTGCCCCGGCAGCGTGCGCAGCATGGTGCTCAGTGGGGCCGTCGGCTGTTGTGCGGTACGCACGGTCACGGTGGCGGTGGCGCTGCCGTCGCCGAAAAGCGTGATGTTCTGGATGATTCCGTCGGCGCGCGCCGACCACACGTGGGCCAGCTTCTCCGCGGTGATGTCGGCCGGCGAGTACCAGTATGTCGTCAACCAGCCGCTGTCCCCGCGAACGGATCGCCAGCGCCGGTTGGACACCTCCAGGGCCGACCGGCCCAACCGCCGCTCCATCTCGACGATGTCGGTGGCCGTCGCGACCTTTGCGCGGATGCCCTGTTGGCGCATCGCCGCACTGATCCGCTGCGCGGCCGCGAGCGTCGCGGTGCCGACCGAGGTCCGCTCGCGCAGTGCCTCCACGTTGTCGAGAACCGAAGTCCGTACGATGAGCCAAGTTTCGCGCTGACCGGCATAGGGAGGCGTACCGATCAATGTGTCATACACGCGCGGATAGTCGCCCGTGCTGCGCCGGCGAGCGCCCGCGCTCACCACGCTGAGCGAACCGATTCTCAGACCGAGGCTCTGGTGCAGCAGCGGCTTCAGATCGGTGATGTCGAAAGCGTTCTCGGTGTACGTCGACGTAGACCCGGTGAACAACGTCGGGGTATGTGGCTTCCCGAGCAGCTGGACCGCGGCCACCGCGACGCCGTCCTGGTATCTAACCCCGCCGCCGGCGCGGTCGTTTGCGACTGTGAGTGGCTCAGTCCACCTGATCGGCCGACGGCGCCTCACCCACGAGATCAGCCATGACCACAGCGGCTGTCCGCGCCAGCGGACGACGCCGATCGCTGTCCCGATCACCAAACCGCCTGCGGCACCGCCGTATCCGCCGACCGCCCACCCGAGGAGGGCGGTGAGGAAAATGCCGACGATGATTGTCAGCTTCGTCCCGGGTTTCATCTCTCCCGCCGTGCCCGAAAGATCAGCGACGCCACCGCGATGGCTGCCAGGACAACGCCTGCGAACACCAGTGCCATATTGCGTGCACGATGGTCCGGTGGCGGTGGTGGTGGTGCCGGGTGGACCAGGCGGCTCTGCGCGGCGGGTGGAAGTCGATCTCCCGCAGGCACATCGAAGGTCAGGGCGGCCACCGGGTCGACGACGCCGTAGCCGACTTGGTTGTCGACTCCGCGCGGAGGGTTGTGCGCCGTCTGCAGAATGCGATTGACGATCTGGTGTGCCGACAGCCCGGGGTATTTCGCGCGCACCAATGCGGCCACACCGCTGACGTAGGCCGCCGAGAAGCTGGTGCCCCAGAACGGCATGTTCTTCTCGCCCGGGCGGATTGGCGGGTAGGCGTTCGCCGGCCCGCCGGTCTCCGGGGACAGTCCCATGATCCCGACGCCGGGCGCCGCGGCGGCGACCCACGGCCCCGCCAGGCTCTTGTTGATCGGCGAGCCCGTGTTGTCCACCGCGCCGACCGACAGCACGTAATCGGAGAACCACGACGGCGACGACACGGTCTTGACCTGATGCCAGTCGCGGGGATCCGATGCGCTGAGCGGATCGAACGACGGGTTTTGCGCGCAGTCGTCTTCGCTGTCGTTGCCCGCCGCCGCGACGATCACCGCATCCTTGACGGTCGCGGCGTACCACACGGCCGCTCCGATGGCGCCCTGATCCAGCGGATCGGCGGCCGAAACACATGCCGTCACACTGACATTGATCACCTTCGCGCCCATGTTTGCGGCGTGGACGATGGCACTGGCGAGCGTCGCGATGGTGCCGGCCTTCTTGCGTCCCTCCATGCCGCCCGGACCCGGATTGGCGGGTTCGTAGGCCCGCGAAGACTGCCGGATCGAAATGATCACCGCGTGCGGCGCGACGCCGACGATTCCATCGGGTGCCCCCGGCGGCGGCGGCGGCACCTCGGGATCGTCGGGCTGGTTCGGCGCCGGATCCCCGGGCCCGTTGGAGGGCACGTCCGGTGGCGGTGGTGGCGGCGGTGCCGGCGGTGGCGGCACGATTTGGGTGATCGTCACCGGGGGCGGCGGTTTGGACGGTGACGGGCTCGAA
>NZ_MBET01000111.1:0-47112 GCF_001954215.1 Mycobacterium sp. IS-2888 | reverse complement strand
ACGTCAGCTACCACCGCGACGCGTTCAACGAGCACATGCTGCTGCACCCGTTGTCCGCCCCGATGACGCTGCGCTGGCTCACCGACCGGTTCGCCCGCCGACCGCTGAGCGACCACCTCATCCGAACCGTGTGGCCGACGGCGTTCAACCCGATGACCTACGCGGGAATGGTGCGACTGCTCATGATCGGAGCCAAGGTCGTCACCGGCCGAAAGATTCGCCACCGACCGCTGTGAGCCCGTTGGGGGCCCGCTAGGAGACCGAGGCCTCCGGCTCCATCGGCAGCGCGCCCGACGGCTGATCGGCGGCGGGGACGTTCCCCAAATCGTCGCGGGCGTTCCCGGCGGCGAGTACCGCGTACACCAGCGCAGCGACGCCTGCCGGCCACAACAGGGTGAGGACCGCGTGCAGCGGACCCGGGCCGAAGAACACCGGCGGGGCCTGCACGACGTACGCGACCGCCGGCTTTCCGACCAGCGGCACGGCGTCGAAGTTCACCGCGCCGTAGCGCAGCAGAACCGACAGCGCACCCACAGCGCTGGCGGCCGCCGCGACCACCATCATGCCGACCGATAGGCCCACGACCATGGCCGGGCCTCGACGCTCGCGCCGCTGCCACGCCAGCACCGGCGCTATCACCGACACCACGGTGAGCAGGCCCAACATCAGGCAAGGCGCGTTGAAGAAGTGCCCGGATTCGGTGCCCAGGTACTCGTGCACACGCTCGCCCGCGCGGGTGATCGCCACCGCCACATGAATCGGCGGCGCAATCCACGCCCACAGGCCGCCGATCAACGCGCCTATCAACGAAAATCCCAGTGCCGCAACGGCAATCGGGCGCGCCCGGAAGGTGCGCGCGACGCTGGTCGGCTCCGGCCGGGAAGTTTCGGTCACCGCTGCGCCTCCAAGTCTGCCGAGTCCACCGCACCGTGCCGCGAGCACCGCGCCCGCCAGCCGTCGGGGCGAACCTGTACGACCATTCGGCGTCCGCATTCGGCGCAGAACCGCGGAGGCTCGAGGCCCAGCTGGGCCGCCGTCGGTGACACCGTGCCCCCCAATTCCCCGGTGTAGACGTTGTAGACACCGGCGCCGACCGGCGCGCCTAGATGCCGCACCACAAGTGTCAAACCTAGCCGCTACAAGCTGGCTTACAAGCTGGCATTGAGCGCCTTGATGGGCATCTGCAGATCGTCGAGCAGTTCCAGATCCGCCTCGGCCGGGCGGCCCAGTGTGGTCAGGTAGTTGCCGACGATGACGGCGTTGATGCCGCCCAGGATGCCCTTCTTGGCCCCGAGGTCGCCCAGGGTGATCTCGCGGCCGCCGGCGAAGCGCAACATGGTGCGCGGCAGCGCCAGCCGGAACGCGGCCACCGACTTCAGCGCCTCGCTGACCGGCAGCACGTCCAGGTCGCCGAACGGCGTGCCCGGCCGCGGGTTGAGGAAGTTCAACGGCACCTCGTCGGGACCGAGCTCGGCGAGCTCACCGGCGAATTCCGCGCGTTGTTCCAGGGTCTCTCCCATGCCGAGGATGCCGCCGCAGCAGACCTCCATGCCGGCGTCGCGCACCATCGACAGGGTCTGCCAGCGCTCCTCCCACGTGTGGGTGGTGACGACGTTGGTGAAGTACGAGCGCGCGGTCTCGAGGTTGTGGTTGTAGCGGTGCACGCCCATCGCCGAGAGCTGCTCCACCTGCTCGGCAGTCAGCATGCCCAGCGAGCAGGCGATGTTGATCTCGACCTCGTCGCGGATCGCCTCGATGCCGGCCGCGACCTGGGCCATCAGCCGCTCGTCGGGTCCGCGCACGGCGGCGACGATGCAGAACTCGGTGGCGCCCGATTTGGCGGTCTGCTTCGCGGCCTCCACCAGGGTCGGGATGTCCAGCCGGGCACTGCGCACCGGCGAGGTGAAGAGGCCCGACTGGGAGCAGAAGTGGCAATCCTCGGGGCACCCGCCGGTCTTCAGGCTGATGATGCCCTCGACCTCGACCTCCGGGCCACACCAGCGCATTCGCACCTCGTGGGCCAGCGCCAGCAGCTCGTCGAGCCGGTCGTCGGGGAGCCGCAGCACCCGCAGTACCTGGTCGGAGCTCAGCCCCTCGCCGCGCTCCAGGACCTGATCCCGGGCCACCGCCAAGATGTCCTTGTCGTCGCCGGCTTCGGCGCTCAGCCGAGTTGCCGCTTGAGTCACCCGTACTCTCCTGCCTCTTTCCCGTGTCCGCACGTCAGGACACGTCTGCCAGTCCTCGCGGCGGCAGCCCAAATGAAAAGGTGTTCAAAGTAGGGTAACGGCCGCCGTACATGCGAACCCCCGGGGTATACGACCACCATGACTGCCACGCACGTCGTCTACATGGCGCACCACATGCTTTTGCTCGCCGTCCCGGCGTTTCTGCCGGCGGTGATCGTCGTGGGGGTGGTCCTCTACGTCGCGCTGCGCGATCGCCGCGCCGGACGTCGCACTCCTGGCGATTCCGCTCCGCGATCTGACCCCGCCGACAAAAAGCGTGATTGACGGCCCCTCAATCTGGGCATTACCAACACGATCGCGAACTTACCTTCAAGTAAGAAGCGGTCGTCGGATCAATTTCTCCCGGGACGGCCCGGCGTGGTTGGGAGGGCATGACGATGAACGCGACGGAATTGACGATTGTTGCCGAGGCACCGGCGCGCGGTGCGGGGCTGAACCAGGTGATCGGGCTGTCGATCGCCGCGGTGGTGATAGCGGTGGCCATGCTGTGGATAGGGCATGCGCATCGCACCCATCGCATCGAATGGCTGACCCGGGCGGCCGACCGGATGGGCGAGAAGTTCCACCGGCCCAACTGGGTGGCCCTGCCGGTCCTGGTGTTCACCACATCGATCATCTGCGCCCTGTTCGGGTTCATCTGGGACGTCAGCTGGCACATCGGCAATGGCCGCGACCCCGGCCCGCTGGCCAACCCGGCGCACTACTTCATCATCATCGGCCTGTTCGGAATCTTCGTGGGCGGCATGCTTGCGGTGGTGCTGCCGTTCAGTAAGCCCGGCCCGGCGGCGGTGCGCATCACGGAGAACTGGTACGCGCCGGTGGGCGGCGTGCTGATGGCCGGCTGCGGGTTGTACGCGATGATCGGATTCCCGCTCGACGATATCTGGCACCGGATCTTTGGTCAGGATGTAACCCTTTGGGGCCCAACTCATTTAATGATGATCGGCGGCGCCTGCTTTTCGCTCTTCGCGGTGCTGATGCTGGAGCGCGAAGGCGAGGCCCAAGAGGCCGGGGAGGTCTACCACGGCCCCTTCATCACGTTGCTGCGCTACCTGTCCTTCGGCGGATTGTTCATCGGCCTGTCGGTCTACCAGATCGAGTTCGACTTCGGGGTCCCGCAGTTCCGCCTGGTGTTTCAGCCGATGCTGATCGCCGCGGCCGCCGCGCTTGCGGCGGTTGCCGCGCGCGTCACGATGGGACGGGGAGCCGCGGTCGTGGCGGCATTGTTCGCGATCGCACTGCGGGGCGGGGTGGCCCTGCTGGTTGGGCCCATCCTGGGCGCGCCGATCAACTGGTTCCCGCTCTATCTCGGCCCCGCGGTGGTGGTCGAGCTCCTCGCGCTGACGCCACTGTTCAAGCGCCCCATCGCTTTTGGTGCCGTCTCCGGCCTGGCCGTGGCGACCGTCGGGCTGTGGCTGGAGTCCCTGTGGATCGGAGCGGTCTACCCCTACCCCTGGCCGACGAAGATGTGGGGCGAGGCGCTGGCGATGTCGGTGCCCGTGGCGGTGCTGACCGGAATCTGCGGGGCGCTGTTCGGAATGGTGCTCACCGGCCAGCGCCTCCCAAGCCGGCGGATCGGCATCACCGTCGTCGCGTTGACGGTGTTGGTGATCGGCGGTGCGGTGGCCAACGGGCTGCACATCAATGTGCCGCGCCAAAACACCGCCACCGTCGCGCTGACGGACCAGCCCAGCCCCCCGGGGCAGCGCATGGTGACTGCCGACGTGCAGCTCACGCCCCCGTTCGTCAGCGACAACCCGGACTGGCTGTCGATCCTGTCCTGGCAGGGGCGGATGGAGAATAACCGCGGCCTGATGATCGACCGGCTCGCCAAGGTCGGACCCGGCCACTACCGGTCCACCCAGCCGGTTCCGGCGTGGGGATCCTGGAAGACGCTGCTGCGCGTGCAGGACGGCTACACGCTGACGGCGGTGCCGATCTACGAGCCGGCCGACGATGCCATCCCGGCGCCCGAGGTCCCCGCCCTGGCGTCGAGCACGCGGCCGTTCGTCCTGGAGGTCACCATCCTGCAGCGCGAACGCGACCAGGGCGCCCCGACGTGGCTGTTCACCGCCGGCGGGATCGTGGTGCTCTTCTTCACGCTGATGGTGATCACCGCCCTGACGTGGGGCGCCGGTCGCCTCGGCTACGCGACGGGTGAGCCGGAGCCGGTCGAGGAGAAGCAGTCCGTGCCCGGCGCTCCGCGAGCGGCGTGACGCTATGACGTTTCGTAACGCCCTCATTTCGACGTGGGCGGTGGCGGGAGTGTCGGCGTTGCTATGCGGCCTGGTTGCCTGCGGCGGTAAGTCGCCGAGCCCGCCGCCGGCCGCCGGCTTGGACATCAACGTCACGATCGCGAACGGCCAAGTCACTCCGACCAACGCCACGCTGCAGGCAAAGGTCAAGCAGCAGATCACCTTTCACGTCACCAGCGATGTCGCCGACGAGCTGCATGTGCACTCGGAGCCCGACCACAAGTTCCAGGTCGCGGCCGCACCGAATCAGACATTTCAATTCAGCGTCGACGTCCCTGGCAAAGTCGAAGTCGAGCTACACCACCTGGACCGCACGATCGCGACCATTCAAGTTCAACCGTGACGGTGCTGCTGGCACACGGCCTGGGTGGGTCGAGCGATCTCCCGGTCCCCTACGCCTACGCGATGGTCGGTGCGGCATGGGCCTTGACGTTCACCTTCGCCGTGGTCGCGTTCGCGTGGCGGAAACCGAGGTTTGACCCCGACGCGCCCGGCCGCGCCCTGCCGGCCGCGCTGACCACGTTGGTCGACGCCCGCGCGACGCGCTGGACGGCTGCGGCCGTGGCGCTGGCCTTCGCGGTCTGGGCGGTGCTGGCGGGTGTGTGCGGTCCGCAGACGCAGGCCAACGGCCTGCTGGGGGCGTTTTACGTGCTGCTGTGGGTGGGAGCGGTCGCGCTGTCCCTGGCGTTCGGCCCGGTGTGGCGGGTGATCTCGCCGGTGCGCACGGTGTACCTGCTGCTACGACGCGGCGCGCCGCAGCGACTGGGTCGGCCGCGGCTGACCTATCCCGAAAGCTGGGGCTACCGCCCGGCGGCGGCCGGCCTGTTCGCCTTCGTCTGGCTGGAATTGGCGAGCCCGAACTCGGCCTCGCTGCCGTGGGTGAAGGCGTGGCTGCTGGTCTATGTCGTGGTGTTGCTGGGCGGGGCGTGGCTGTGCGGCCAGCGCTTTCTGGCCCGCGTCGACCCGTTCGGCGTGTACAGCATGGCGGTGTCGCGGCTTTCACCGTTTCGCCGCTCGCCGGCGACCGGAAAGATCGTCGTCGGCAACCCGTTCGACCATCTGCCGTCCCTGCCCGTGCGCCCAGGTGTCGTCGCAATCCTGGCGGTGCTGCTGGGGTCGACGGCGTTCGACAGTTACTCGTCGTCGCCGACGTGGCGCGGCTTCGCTGACCGGGTTGCCGGCCTCGCCCACGGCGTGCCGCCGACCCTGTCGTCGTCGATCTTGCGGACGATCGGCCTGCTGGTGTTCGTTTCGGTTGTCGCACTTACCTTTTCGCTCGCGGCCCGGGCCACCGGTGGGGTCGACCGCGAGCAGCGCCGCGCGCTGCCCGGCCGGATGGCGCATTCGCTGATCCCGATCGTGGTGGGCTACATCTTCGCGCACTATCTGTCCTACCTCGTGGAGAGAGGACAGCAAGCCGTCATCGCCCTCGCCGATCCGTTCGGTCGCGGATGGAATCCGTTGGGGCTGGCGCACTCTCACGTCGCCTATGTGTTGTCGACGCATCCGTCGGTGCTGGCCGGCGTCAAGGTGGCGTGCGTGGTGACGGGCCACATCGTGGCGGTGATCGCCGCGCACGACAAGGCGCTTCGGCTGCTGCCCGCCGGCCATCAGCTCACCGGGCAGCTGACCATGATGCTGGTCATGGTCAGCTACACCTTCACCGGCCTGTACCTGCTGTTCGGCGGATAGCCGCGTCAGCCGATCAGGTGCTCGGCGCGCTTGGTCCCGTCCCAACGCCGTAGGCCCGCGAATCGCCCGTCGATCTGCGACGGCCGGCCCGCGATGCGCAGCGCCCGCCCGAGCTGGCCCCCGCCGACCCGGCGGGCCAGCGTGACGTGCGCGGTCCACTGGCCGGGCAGGCTGTTGGGCATCGGCGCGGGCACCAGATGCGGACCGCAGAGCCGATGCACCTCGGCGTGCAGCGTCAACAGCTCGGTCGTCGGCACCACCAGGCGCGCGAACACGACGTTCGCCCGGCCGAACAGCACCGGCGCGCCGATCGCCGCGACCAGCGGGAGCCGCTCGGTCAGCGGCCGCAGCAGCTCGTCGACGTCCACGGCAACGCGCTCGGCGACGGCCAGCGTCACATGCGGGCGACTGGCCGGCGCCTGGCTGGGGATGCCGGCGCCCGCCAGGTCGGCCCAGATGCGACGGATCACCGCCTCGGTGTCGTCGTCGAAGACCAGCTCGATCGAGTGGACCATCAGCCGACCAGTGTGGCTACCCAGTCGCGGTCGAACGCCGCCTTGCTGAGCGCCGCGAATTCCGCGGCGTGCATCGAGCCAGCGCCCGCGGGCAGCACCGCCCGCACCGGGGCGAGCCTGGTCAGCGCCGGCCGGTTCGACCTCTCCGCGGGCCCGGGCCGCGCCGGCCAGCTGCCGATCACCAAACCGGAGCACGAAACACCATGCGCGGCAAGCGCTTCCACGGTGAGCGCGGTGTGGTTGAGGGTGCCCAGCTCCGCGGTCACCGCGGCCAGCGCCGCGGCGCCCAGGTCGACGGCGAGATCGCGCAGGGTGACGCCGCCGTCGGCGAGTTCGACCAGCAGCCCGCCCGCACCCTCGACCAGGGTCAGCCGCCCCGGGCGATCCAGATCGCCGATGAGCCGCAGCACCTCCTGGCGGGTGGGTAGGGCCATCCCCGCCTGCTCGGCCGCGGCGGCCGGCGCCAGGGGCCGCGGGTAGCGCGCCAGGCCGGCGAGTTCACTCACCCCGGACAGCCGGGCCACGTCCGCGAGGTCGTCGTCGCCGCACTCGGTGCCGGTCTGGACGGGCTTACACACGGCCACGTCGATGCCGGCCTGACGCGCATGAGACGCCAGCGCCGCGGTGACGACCGTCTTACCGACCCCCGTGCCGGTGCCGGTGACGACCAGAACGGTCAACTGCGCGCCACGGCAAGCACGTCCGTCAGCACCCGGCGCGCGATCTCGAGTTCGGCGTCATCAAGCGACGCGCGCGCGGTCAGCCGCAGCCGCGACGTCCCGGCGGGCACCGTCGGGGGCCGGAAGCAGCCCACCTTCACGCCGGCATCCAGGCAGGCCGTCGCGGCGGCCAGCGCCACCTGCGGATCGCCCAGGATCACCGACACCACCGCCGACTGCGGCACGTCGGGTACCGCGCAGATCCCGGCCAACGTGCCGGCGTGCCGCAGCACCGCCTGCGGCCGCCACGGCTCGGACCGCAGGATTTGCAGCGCCGCCCGCGCGGCACCCACCGCCGCGGGGGCCAGGCCGGTGTCGAAGATGAATGGTCGGGCGGCATCGATCAGGTGGGCCCGCACCTGCGCCGGGCCCAGGACTGCCCCGCCCTGGCTGCCGAGCGCCTTGGACAGCGTGGTGGTCATCACGACGTCGGGCGCGCCCGCGAGCCCGAGCTCGTGCAGCAGCCCGCGCCCGCCGCCACGCACACCCAGGCCGTGCGCTTCGTCGACGATGAGCAACGCGCGGTGTCGCCGGCACACGTCGTGCAGCTCCCGCAGGGGCGCGAGCGCACCGTCGGCGCTGAACACCGAGTCGGTGATGACGACGGCGCGTTCCTCGCCGCGCGAACCCAGCGCCGCGTCCACCGCGCCGAGGTCGCGGTGCGGGGTGACCACCACCCGGGCACGCGATAGCCGGCACGCATCGACCAGGGACGCGTGCGAGTACGCGTCGGAAACCAGCAGCGAACCGGGGCCGGACAGCCCGACGACGGCCCCGAGATTGGCGGTGTATCCCGATGAGAACAGCAAACCCGTTGCGGCGCCGACATACTCGGCGAGCTCGGCCTCGAATTGCTGGTGCAGTTCGGTGTCGCCGGTGACCAGGCGCGAGCCCGTGGCGCCGGCGCCCCAAATGCGCAGCGCCTGCACGCCGCCCTCGATGACGTCGGGATGCTGCGAGAGCCCCAGGTAGTCGTTCGATGCGAGGTCCAGCTCGGTCGCGACGGCCGGCCGCGGCCGCAGCGAACGGCGCAGCCCGGCCTCGCGGCGCTGGGTCTCCACCGTCTCCAGCCAGGCCAGCGGGGAAACCTCGATCGGTGCCTGCTGGGCGGCGTTCATAGACCTAGAGCCTACGAGAGCCGACGAGGCGAGCGACCACGGCCGTCGCCGAGGTGATCCCTTTAGTCATGTTTTGTTAACTTTTTTGGGGGCTGGGGAGCTTAGGGTGCCGGGATGTTGCTCCGGGATGTTGCTCCGGGATGTTGCTAAGGAGGGGTCAGAGATGATGACTGTCACACGCAGTTTGGCCGTAGCCGCGGGCGTCGCCGCCGTCGCTGTCGGGGCAGCGGCTCCGGCGTTCGCCGCTCCCGAACTGAGCGGCCACTACATCGAAACCGAAACCGCCGCGAACGACCGAAGCACGACCGACAACTGGTACTTCTCTTCCTGCGGTGACGGTTGCGCCTCGGTGGCTCGCAAAGGCGCCAAGGCCTTTGGGCAGGCGAAGTTGGTCGGCGGCCAATGGACGCTTGACGTCGCAGGCGAGACCGCAATGTGCCCGGACGGCAGCCAGGTCCCCAACGCTCTCTCAGCGCACTACACGTGGAACCCGAGCACCCTGGCCGGCACCGTCCAGACGACCGCCGACGCGCCGGAATGCGGCGATCCGGCGGGGTTTCAGGTCACCGACAACATCCAACTGCGGCAGGCCTGACGCGGGGTTTCAGCCCACCAGGCGCGCGACCTCGACCATCGCCGAGGTGATTCGCGCGATCTCGTCGGCTGAACAGATGTAGGGCGGCATGGCATAAACCAGGTTGCGGAACGGGCGCAACCAGACGCCGTGGTCGAGCGCCGCGGGGGTGGCGACGGACAGGTCGACGGTTCGCTGGCACTCGATGACCCCGATGGCGCCGCACACCCGGACGTCGGTCACGCCGGGCAGCGCGCGGGCGGGTTCGAGGCCGTCGGCCAGCCCGCCGGCGATTTCGGCGATCCGCGGCCGCCAGTCCTGGCCGAGCAGCACCTCGACGCTGGCCACCGACACCGCGCAGGCCAGCGGGTTGGCCATGAAGGTGGGCCCATGCATCAGCGCGCCGGCCTCGCCTGAGCTGATGGTATGGGCGATGTCGGTGGTGCACAGGGTGGCGGCCAGGCTGACGTAGCCGCCCGTGAGCGCCTTGCCGACGCACATGATGTCCGGGCTCACCCCGGCATGGTCGGCGGCGAAGAGCTCGCCGGTGCGCCCGAAGCCGGTCGCGATCTCGTCGAAAATGAGCAGGACGTCGTGGCGGTCGCAGATGTCGCGCAGGTCGCGCAGGTAGCGGGGGTCGTGGAAGCGCATCCCACCGGCACCCTGCACGACGGGTTCGACGATGACGGCCGCGAGTTCGGCGGCGTGGGAGGCCAGCTGTTCCTCGAACGCCGCGCTGTAGGCGGGGTCGTGCTCGCGTGGCACCTGCGGGGCGAACACCTGCCGGGCCAGGACGTCGGTCCACAGCGAGTGCATGCCACCGTCCGGGTCGCAGACGCTCATCGGCGTGAACGTGTCGCCGTGGTACCCGCCGCGCCAGGTCATCAGCCGGTGCTTTCCTGGCCGGCCGCGGCTGCGCCAGTACTGCAGCGCCATCTTGACCGCGACCTCCACCGACACCGACCCCGAGTCACTGAAGAAAACCGTCTCCAGTCCCGCTGGGGTGATCTGCACCAGCAGCTGCGCCAGCCGGGCCGCGGGCTCGTGGGTCAGCCCGCCGAACATGACGTGGTTCATGGTCCCCAGCTGCGCGGCCAGCGCCGCATCCAGCACCGGATGGCCGTGCCCGTGAATCGCCGTCCACCACGAGCTCATCGCGTCCAGCACGTCGATCGGGGTGCCGGCCCTGACCAGCTTCAGCCAGGCGCCGCGGGCGCCGACGGCCACCACGGGCGCGACCGCCTCGCTGCCGATGGTGCTGTAGGGGTGCCACAGGTGCGCGGCGTCGATCGCACTGATTTGCTCGGGCGTCAACCCGGCCCTCGCCGCAGGCATAGAGACCGAGCGTAAAGCAGTCGGTTCGCGCAAACCCCGACCATGGGGAAGCATCTATCGGCATGGCGCTGCCCTACCCGTTCAACGACCCGCACCGCGGCGATTCCTCGTCGATGCGCTCCGGCGCCGACGACTCCCCGCCGGTTGCGGCCGATTCAGACGACTTCCGGCCGGTGCCCTACGTCTCGGACCTCGCGCCCGAGGAGAAGCCGCGGGTCATTCGGCTGCGGGTAGCCGTCTGGGACCTGATCTGCACGGTGGTGCTAGTGACACTGCTCGTCGTCATGGCCGCGGCGACAACTTGGCCATCGAAGCTCTACGGGTTCCTGGCAGAGGTGTGCACTGATGAGACGTGTGGGCTGGTTCCCTATGGCATCGACATGTACATCTATCCGCTGGTGTGGGGCGGGATCGGCGCGGCGGTGGCCGCGGCCGTGATCGGCCCCGTCGTTTCCCTCTTGAAGGGCTGGTACATGTCCTTCTGGCCGGTTTTGGCCCTCGGCATTCTCATAGTCAGCTCGACGGCCGCCTCGATGATCACGATCTTCAGCCAGCGTTATTGGCACTGAGCGCGAGGCGGCGGTTGCGTTTGGCGAACCTTGGCGGCCGCGCACCTATATGAGACCGAAATCACAACGGCGCTCGCGGGATTCGACGCGCCAGTCACCGTCCGGTCACGGTCCGACAAATAATCCCGCGTGGGGCTCACCAGCTATTTTCCGCATGCAACTTCTGTTGTAAAAGTGTCTGTAGTGACTGGTGTGATTCAACGGGCGACCGACTGATTCACGTTCCGAGTCATCAGGCGGCGGTCGACCCCGGCGTGGTGGTCGTCGCCATCGACCCGAGCGAGCCCAGAGAGGTTGCACTCCGATGAAACGCATCTACTCCTTCGCCATCGGCCTGGCCGTGCTGCTGGCCCCGATGGCCACCGCCGAGCTGGCCACCGCCGGCCTGGCAGCCGCCGACCCCGGCGCCCGGCAGATGGACTACCAGCAGGTCACCGACATCGTGGTCCAGCGTGGTCTGTCGCAGCGCGGCGTGCCGTACTCGTGGGCGGGCGGCGGCGTCAACGGCCCGAGCCGCGGCACCGGTACCGGCATCAACACCGTCGGATTCGACGCCTCGGGCCTGATGCAGTACGCCTACGCGGGTGCCGGGATCAAGCTGCCGCGTTCCTCCGGCGCGATCTACCGCGTCGGCCAGAAGGTCCTGCCGTCGCAGGCACGCAAGGGCGACATGATCTTCTACGGCCCGGAGGGCACGCAGAGCGTCGCGATGTACCTGGGGAACAACCAGATGCTCGAGGTGGGTGACGTCGTCCAGGTTTCGCCCGTGCGCAGCAACGGCATGACCCCGTACCTGGTGCGTGTCCTCGGAACCCAGGCGGGCCCACAGGCGCCGCTGCAGCAAGCGCCGGTCCAGCAGACGCCCCAGCAGGTTCCGGCGCAGCAAACCCCGGGCCAGCAGGTTCCGACGCAGCAGCTGCCCGCACAGCAGGTTCCGACACAGCAGGCGCCCGGGCAGGCCCCGTTGCAGCAGTCGCCGACGCAGCAGCTGCCCGGCCAGGCCCCGTTGCAGCAGGTTCCGACGCAGCAGGCCCCGTTGCAGCAGGTTCCGACGCAGCAGGTGCCCGTTCAGCAAGCGCCGGTGCAGCAGGCACCATGGCAACCCCAGGTCGGTACCGTGCGATAACCCCTCAGCCGCCCGACCAGCCGCCACCCGCTTCCTCGCACTGAGGAGCGGGTGGCGTTTTCGGTAAATTAGCGATCGACCATGCCGACCCTGCCACCGCCTCCGCCGCCGATCGCCACCGCGAATCCGGTCGCTGCCAGGGCGCCCGGGGCGGTGGCAGGGTCGGGCTTTTATCGCTACGACCTCGACGGGCTGCGCGGCATTGCGATCGCGCTCGTCGCGATGTTTCACATCTGGTTCGGGCGGGTCTCCGGCGGCGTGGACGTGTTCCTGGCCCTGTCCGGTTTCTTCTTCGGCGGCAAGATTCTCCGCGCCGCCCTCGATCCGGCCGTTTCGCTGTCACCGATAGCGGAAGCGACCCGGCTGGTCCGCCGGCTGGTTCCCGCGTTGGTCGTCGTCCTGGCCGGGTGCGCGCTGCTGACCATCCTGGTGCAACCGCAAACCCGCTGGGAGACCTTCGCCGACCAGAGCCTGGCCAGCCTCGGCTATTACCAGAACTGGGAGCTGGCCAACACCGCGTCGGATTACCTGCGAGCCGGTGAAGCCGTCAGCCCGTTGCAGCACATCTGGTCGATGTCGGTACAGGGCCAGTTCTACATCGCCTTCCTGTTGCTGGTGGCCGGGTGCGCCTACCTGTTCAGGCGCCGGCTGGGCGCGCACTTACGGACCTTGTTCATCGTGCTGCTGACCGTGCTGACGGTGGCCTCGTTCGGGTACGCGATCGTCGCGCATCTGGACAACCAATCGATCGCCTACTACGACAGCTTCGCGCGGGCGTGGGAGCTGCTGCTGGGCGCGCTCCTCGGGGCGCTGGTGCCCTACGTCCGCTGGGCGATGTGGCTGCGCACCGCCGTTGCCGCCGTCGCGCTGGCGGCCGTCGTGTCGTGCGGGGCCCTGATCGACGGCGTCAGAGAATTTCCCGGCCCGTGGGCGCTGGTCCCGGTCGGGGCCACCATGCTGATGATCCTCGCCGGGGCCAACCTGCACGGCCGGCCCGAGGGCCGGATGCCGCTGCCGAATCGGCTGCTGGCGGCGGGGCCGCTGGTTGCCCTGGGTGCGATGGCGTACTCGCTGTACCTGTGGCACTGGCCGCTGCTCATCTTCTGGCTGTCCTATACCGGCCACAAGCACGCGGGCTTCGTGGAAGGCGCGGCCATATTGCTGGTGTCCGGGGTGCTGGCACACCTGACCACGCGGCTCGTGGAGGATCCGCTGCGGTATCGGACGACGAACGGCAGGCAAGCCAGCACGGCCCCGGCGCTCCCCTGGCCGGCGCGGTTCGGCCGGCCGACGATCGCGCTGGGGTCCGCGGTGGTGCTGTTGGCCGTCACGCTCACGGCGACGTCGTTCACGTGGCGTCAGCACGTCACCGTGCTGCGCGCCGCGGGCAAGGAACTGAGCGTGCTCAACCCGCAGGACTACCCCGGCGCCCGCGCCCTCACCGAACACGTGCGGGTGGCGGCGCTGCCGATGCGGCCTACGGTCTTGGAGGTCAAGCAAGACCTCCCGGTCTCCACCAGGGACGGGTGCATCAGTGACTTCGTCAACCCCGCGGTTGTCAACTGCACTTACGGCGACGTCGCGGCCACCCGAACCATCGCCCTGGCCGGCGGGTCCCATGCCGAACATTGGCTGCCGGCGCTGGATGTGCTCGGCCACGCGCACCACTTCAAGGTCGTGACCTATCTGAAGATGGGTTGCCCGTTGTCCACCGAAGAAGTCCCCTTGATCATGGGCAACAACGCGCCCTACCCGCAGTGCCGCGAATGGGTCCAACGCACGATGAGCAAGCTGATCACCGACCGTCCCGACTACGTGTTCACCACGACGACGCGGCCGTGGAACATCAAAACCGGCGATGTGATGCCCGCCACCTACATCGGAATCTGGCAAACGTTGTCCGACAACAACATTCCGATCCTCGGTATCCGTGACACCCCCTGGCTCGTCAAGAACGGCCAACCGTTCGATCCGGCGGATTGCCTGGCCAAAAAGGGCGGCAACGGGCAGTCATGCGCGGTCAAACGTTCCGATGCGCTGGCCGAGCACAACCAGACCCTCGATTTCGTCGAGCAGTTCCCGCTGCTCAAGGTGCTCGACATGTCGGACGCGATATGCCGCGCCGATGTCTGCCGCCCGGTGGAAGGAAACGTGCTGATTTACCACGGCGCTCACCACATCACCCCCACCTACATGCGGACGATGGCCCACGAACTGGGCCGGCAGATCGCGGCGAACACCGGTTGGTGGTGAGGCAGCCGCACCCAGCCGGCGCGGATAAGGTCGAGGGATGCCGTCGAACAAACCACCCGCGACTTCGGGCGTCGCGGAACCCGATACGGAAGAGTCCGCACCCACCCTGCCCACCGTGTGGCCGGGCAATGCCTACCCGCTCGGGGCCGCCTATGACGGCGCGGGAACTAACTTTTCGCTGTTTTCCGAGATCGCAGACAAGGTCGAGCTGTGCCTGATCGACGCCAACGGCGGCGAGTCGCGCATCGCCCTCGACGAGGTCGACGGATACGTCTGGCACGCGTATCTGCCGAACATCACCCCGGGCCAGCGCTACGGCTTTCGCGTGTACGGACCATTCGATCCGGCCGCCGGCCACCGGTGTGACCCGAGCAAGTTGCTGCTCGACCCGTACGGGAAGGCTTTCCACGGTGATTTCAGGTTCGGCCAGGCGCTGTACTCGTATGACATGAGCGCGGTCGACCCGGAGACCAACGGGGTCGACACCGGCACGCCGCCCATGGTCGACTCGCTCGGCCACACCATGACCAGCGTGGTGAGCAATCCCTTCTTCGACTGGGGTTCCGACCGGGCGCCGCTCACCCCGTATCACGAAACAGTCATCTACGAGGCCCATGTCAAGGGCATGACGCAGACCCATCCCGGTGTCCCCGAGGGGCTTCGGGGCACCTATGCCGGGCTGGCCCACCCGGTGGTCATCGACCACGTCAAATCGCTGAATGCGACGGCGCTGGAACTGATGCCGGTTCACCAATTCATGCACGACTCGCGGCTGCTGGACCTGGGGCTGCGAAACTACTGGGGCTACAACACGTTCGGGTTCTTCGCCCCGCACAACCAGTACGCGTCAAACCGCGACGCCAGCGTCGCCGAGTTCAAAACGATGGTGCGCAGCCTGCACGAAGCCGGCATCGAGGTCATTCTCGACGTGGTCTACAACCACACCGCCGAAGGCAACCACCTGGGGCCGACCATCAACTTCCGCGGCATCGACAACGCGGCCTACTACCGGCTGGTCGACGAGGACCTGCGGTTGTACAAGGACTTCACCGGCACCGGCAACAGCCTCAACGCCCGTCATCCGCATGTGCTTCAGCTGATCATGGACTCGCTGCGCTACTGGGTGACCGAGATGCACGTCGACGGGTTCCGGTTCGACCTGGCTTCCACGCTGGCCCGCGA
This sequence comes from Mycobacterium sp. IS-2888, assembly GCF_001954215.1. Classification (NCBI taxonomy): domain Bacteria; kingdom Bacillati; phylum Actinomycetota; class Actinomycetes; order Mycobacteriales; family Mycobacteriaceae; genus Mycobacterium; species Mycobacterium sp. IS-2888. The sequence goes on along the minus strand of NZ_MBET01000111.1, from coordinate 31,528 downwards.
GCTGCACGACGTGGACCGGCTGAGCGCGTTTTTCGATCTGGTGCAACAGGATCCGATCGTCAGCCAGGTCAAGCTGATCGCCGAGCCGTGGGACGTCGGCGAGGGCGGCTATCAGGTCGGCAACTTCCCGGGTTTGTGGACCGAGTGGAACGGGAAGTACCGGGATACTGTGCGTGACTACTGGCGGGGTGAGCCCGCGACCCTCGGCGAGTTCGCCTCCCGGCTGACCGGGTCGTCGGACCTCTACGAGGTTACCGGCCGGCGCCCCAGCGCGAGCATCAATTTCGTCACCGCGCACGACGGCTTCACGCTCAACGACCTGGTGTCCTACAACGAGAAGCACAACGAGGCCAACGGCGAAGACAATCGCGACGGGGAAAGCCACAACCGGTCGTGGAACTGTGGCGTCGAGGGCCCCACCGACGACCCGGAGATCGTCGAGCTGCGTTGCCGCCAGATGCGCAATTTCTGGGCCACCCTGATGGTCAGCCAGGGCACACCGATGATCGCCCATGGCGATGAGATCGGGCGGTCGCAGAACGGCAACAACAACGTCTACTGCCAGGACTCCGAATTGTCTTGGATGGATTGGTCTTTGGTCGACAAGAACGCCGACCTGCTGGCGTTCGCGCGCAAGGCGACCAGCCTGCGCAAGGACCATCCGGTGTTCCGCCGGCGCCGGTTCTTCGAGGGCGAGCTGATCCGAACCGGCGACGAGGTTCGCGATATCGCCTGGCTGACACCGGGCGGGCGGGAGATGACCCACGAGGATTGGGACAAGAGCTTCCACCATCGCTGTGTGGCGGTGTTTCTCAACGGCGACGCCATCGCCGCGCCCGATGCCCGCGGCGAGCACGTGGTCGATGACTCGTTTCTGTTGTGCTTCAACGCCCACGACGACTACGTGGAGTTCGTCGCCCCGCACGACGACTATGCGCGCGAGTGGACCGTCGAACTGGACACCAACCACCCCGCCGGCGACGCCGATTCGGTTGTGGCGGCCGAAGAGAAGTTCGAAGTGCCGGCCCGCTCGTTGCTGATCCTGCGTAAGACCGCCTGACGCATGGCTTTTCCGGTCCGGGCGACCTACCGGTTACAGCTGCGTGGTGAGTCCAGCGGATTCGGGTTCACCTTCGCCGACGCCGAGAACCTGCTGGATTACCTCGACGACCTCGGTGTCTCGCATCTGTACCTGTCGCCCATCCTGACCGCGACCCGGGGGTCCAGCCATGGATACGACGTCACCGACCCGACGACCGTGTCGCCGGAGCTGGGCGGCCCCGAGGGCCTGGCGCGGCTGTCGGCGGCGGCCCGCGCGCGCGGCATGGGCCTGGTCGTCGACATCGTGCCCAACCACGTCGGCATCGACAGACCCGAGCAGAACGCGTGGTGGTGGGACGTGCTGCGGCACGGCCGGTCCTCACCGTACGCGGCATTCTTCGACATCGACTGGGACGTAGACGACGGGCGAATCGTCTTGCCGCTGTTGGGTTCCGACGACGATACCGGCGACCTGACCGTCGACAGGGAGCTGCTGCGGCTGGGCGAGCTGGCCTTGCCCATCGCTCCCGGCACCGGGGAGGGCACCGGACCGGAGGTGCACGATCGCCAGAACTACCGGTTGGTCGGCTGGCGAAACGGGGTCTGCGGGTATCGCCGCTTCTTTTCGATCACGTCGCTGGCCGGGCTGCGGCAGGAAGACCGCGCGGTGTTCGAGGCCAGCCACGCCGAAGTCGCCCGCTGGTTCGACGAGGGTCTGATCGACGGCGTGCGCATCGACCATCCCGACGGATTGTCCGATCCGTGTGGATATTTGGCGTGGCTGCGCGACCTCGTCGGCCCGGACGCCTGGATCGTGATCGAAAAGATTCTCGCCGTCGACGAGGCGCTGGAGCCCACGCTGCCGGTGGCCGGCACCACCGGCTACGACGCCCTGCGTGAGGTGGGCGGGGTCTTCATCGACCCGGCCGGAGCGCCTGCTCTGACCGCGCTGGTCGAATCGGCCGGCACCGACTATCGCGCGATGCCGGAACTGTTGCGCGACCTCAAGATCCATGCGGCCACCGACACCCTGGCCAGCGAACTGGATAGGCTGCGGCGGTCCATCGCGGCCGCGGCCGGAACCGATCATCCGCTGCTGCCCGAGGCGGTGGCTAGCCTGCTCAGCCACATCGGGGTGTACCGCTGCGATTACCCCGGCCTGGCCGCGGTCCTGCCCACCGCGCTGGCCGAAACCCAGGCGGCGGCACCGCAATTGGGGCCAGCGCTGCAGGTGATCGCCGCCGCGCTGGCCGCTGGCGGCGAACCCGCCACCCGCCTGCAGCAGCTGTGCGGAGCGGTGACCGCCAAGGCCAGCGAGGACTGCCTGTTCTACCGCGACGCCCGGCTGGTGTCGCTGAACGAGGTGGGCGGCGAGCCGCGCCGGTTCGGCGTGAGCGCCGCCGAATTCCACCACCGCGCCGCCACCCGCGCCAGGATGTGGCCACGCGCGATGACCACGCTGACCACTCACGACACCAAGCGCGGCGAGGACGTGCGGGCCCGCATCGGCGTGCTCTCGCAGGTGCCGTCGCTGTGGACCGAGTTCCTTGCCCGCTGGGAAATCGAGGCCCCCTCCCCGGAACCCACGACCGGACGATTCCTGTGGCAGAACATCTTCGGCGTCTGGCCGGTGAGCGGCGAGGTCACCAACGACCTGCGCGGTCGGCTGCACGGGTACGCCGAGAAGGCGATCCGGGAGGCCGGCCTGCACACCTCGTGGAACGAGCCGGACCCCGCCTTCGAGGAGGCGGTGCACCGCTGGCTGGACACCGTGCTCGACGGGCCCGTGGCGCCCGCGCTGACCGAGCTTGTCGCCCAACTCAATCCGCACGCCGCGAGTGACGCACTGGGTCAGAAGCTGCTCGCCCTGACGGCGTCCGGCGTCCCCGACATCTACCAGGGCACCGAGCTGTGGGACGACAGCCTGGTGGATCCGGACAACCGCCGCGCGGTCGACTACGCAGCCCGCAGGGACGCGCTGAGAGAGTTGCGGCACCCGAAGATGCGCGTAGTCACCACGGCGCTTCGGCTGCGGCGTTCCCGTCCCGACAGCTTTGTCGGCGGCCGATACATTCCAGTCCTGGCCGACGGGGATGCCAACGAGCACGTGCTGGCCTTCCGCCGGGGCGAGGACATTCTGGTCGCAGTGACCCGCTGGACCGTGCGGCTGGCCGAAAAAGGTTGGGGCAACACCGTGCTGCCGCTGCCCGATGGGACATGGACCGACAGGCTTACCGGCGCCGTTGCAGACGGCCCGACGTCGGCCGCCGAATTGTTCGCGGACCTGCCCGTCGTCCTGCTGGAGCGCCATCATGACTGAATTCCGCGTCTGGGCGCCCACACCGAAGGAGGTGCGCCTCGACCTAAACGGCCCAGACGGCGAGGCGCATGCGATGACGCGCTCGGGTGACGGCTGGTGGCACACGTCGGTCGATACCGCGCCGGACGCCAGGTACGGATTCGTGCTCGACGACGACCCAACCGTCCTGCCCGACCCGCGATCCCCTCGCCAACCGGACGGGGTGCACGCACGCTCTCAGCTGTGGGACGCTTCGGCCGCGGCCTGGACCGACGACGCCTGGCCCGGCCGTTCCGTTGAAGGCGCGGTGATCTACGAGCTGCACCTCGGCACCTTCACCCGCGACGGCACCTTCGACTCCGCCGCCGAAAGGCTGGACTACCTCGCCGATCTCGGTGTCGACTTCGTCGAGCTGATGCCCGTCAATTCCTTTGCCGGCACGCACGGCTGGGGCTACGACGGCGTGTTGTGGTACAGCGTGCACGAACCCTACGGCGGGCCCGACGGCCTGGTGCGCTTCGTCGACGCCTGCCATGCCCGCGGTCTGGGGGTGTTGATCGACGCGGTGTTCAACCACTTCGGCCCGTCGGGCAACTACCTGCCCCGCTTCGGCCCCTATCTCTCGTCCGCGAGCAACCCGTGGGGAGAAGGCATCAACATCGCCGACGCCGACTCCGACGAGGTGCGCCGCTACATCATCGGATGCGCGCTGCGCTGGATGCGCGACTTCCATGCCGACGGCCTGCGGCTCGACGCGGTGCACGCGCTGGTGGACACCACGGCCGTCCATATCCTCGAGGAACTCGCCACCGAAACCGACTGGCTGGCAAGGCAGCTGGGCCGCCCCCTGTCGCTCGTCGCCGAAAGCGATCTCAACGACCCGCGCCTGATCACGCCCCGCGACCGCAACGGATACGGCATCACCGCGCAATGGAATGACGATATCCACCATGCGATCCACACCGCGGTATCCGGCGAGCGGCAGGGCTACTACGCCGACTTCGGCTCGCTGGCCACGCTGGCAGAAACCCTGCGCCACGGGTACTTCCACGCCGGCACCTACTCGTCGTTCCGCCGGCGCCGCCACGGGCGGCCGCTGGACACCTCTGAGGCGTCCGGCATCCCCGCGACCAGGCTGCTCGCCTATACCTGCACCCACGATCAGGTGGGCAACCGCGCGCTCGGCGATCGCCCGTCACAGCGACTCACCGGCGGCCAGCTGGCCATCAAGGCGGCCCTGGTGCTCGGGTCTCCCTACACCGCAATGCTTTTCATGGGCGAGGAATGGGGCGCGTCGACGCCGTTCCAGTTTTTCAGTTCACACCCCGAACCGGAGCTGGCCCGGGCCACCGCGGAGGGCCGTAAAGCCGAGTTCGCGGAACACGGCTGGGACGCCTCGACGAAAGGGGAGATACCCGACCCCCAGGACCCGCAGACGTTTCTGCGCTCGAAGGTGAATTGGGACGAGGCCGGCTCCGGCGAGCATGCCCGCTTGCTGCGCCTCTATCGCGACCTGATCGCCCTGCGCCGCACCGAGCCCGACCTGGCCGATCCCTGGCTGGATCACCTCGCCGTCGACTACGACGAGGAGCAGGCCTGGATTGTGTTGCGCCGCGGCCGGTTACGCATCGCATGCAACCTGGGTGCCGAGCCGGTGACGGTACCGCTAACCGGTGACGTCGTGCTGGCGTGGGGTGAGCCGACGGTCGGTGGGGAAACCACAGAGCTGCCGGCGCATTCGTTTGCCATTCTGCGGGTCGCCGGGTAGCCGTCAAACGGGTTCGTCGTCGTCTTGGCCACGCAGGAATCGTTCGGGGTGATGAAACGCGTTGGTTCTGGGCTGGCCGCGATCTAAGTGCGGCGGCGGTATCCACTCGGTGTGGCCTCGTGCGTTGGTGCGGGTGGTCCAGCCCTTTTCGACGAGCCGGTTATCGGGGCCGCAGGCCAAGGTGAGGTCATCGATGTCGGTGCGGCGCGTTCTGGCCCAGCCGCGGACATGATGCACCTGGCTGTGGTAGGCCGGTGCGTCGCAGCCCGGCCTCGTGCACCCACGATCCCTGGCGTAGAGCATGATTCGCTGCGCGGGGGAGGCCAACCGTTTGGTGTGATGCAGCGCCAGCGGCTTGGCCCGGTCGAAAATCGCCAGATAGTGATGGGCGTGGCCGGCCATGCGGATCACGTCCGACATCGGCACCAACGTTCCCCCACCGGTGAGCGCCTTGCCGGCGGCGGCCTCCAGATCCTGCAGCGTGGTCGTCACCACGATCGACACCGGCAGCCCGTTGTGCTGACCCAACTCGCCCGAGGCGAACAGGGCGCGCAGTCCGGCCAGGAATGCGTCGTGGTTGCGCTGTGCTTGGGATCGGGTATCGCGGCGTACCGCATCCTCATCGGGTGCATCGTCGACCACCGGGGTGTCGTCGTCAGGGTTGCAGGCGCCCGGGGCGGCCAGCTTGGCCAACATGGCCTCGATCGCCGCCCGCAACTCCGGTGTCACCAGGCCGCTCAGGCGTGACATGCCGTCGAATTCCTGCCTGCCCAAGGTGATGCCGCGCTTGCGGGCGCGTTCGGCGTCGCTGAACTCCCCGTCGGGGTGCAGCCAATCCATGATCCGCTGCGCGTATTTCGCTAACTCATCGGGGCGATAGTGGCTGGCCTGCTCGGCCAAATCGGCCTCGGCGGCCTCGCGGGTGCACAGATCCACCTCGGCGGGCAGATGGGCGAAGAAGTCGCGGATCACCTTCACATGCCCGTCACCGATGCGCCCCTGGCGCTGAGCGGTCGCGGTCGCGCTCAATCGCGGCGCCAACGGCTCCCCGGTCAGCGCCCGCCGCGGCCCGAGATCTTGGGCTTCGGCGATGCGCCGCGCCGCCTCGGCCTTCGTGATGCGCAGCCGGTCGGCCAGCGCCGAGCGCAGCGGGCCACCCAATTCTTCCGGACCGGCTTGGGCGCCAAGCTGATTGATCAAGGTGTGCTGCGGGGCACGCAGCCGGCGGGCCGCCGATTCGAGGCTTTCCAGGGCCCGCAATCGTTCCGGGGTGGTCAACACGTCAAAAGACAACTTGCCCAGACGCTCCAGGTCGGTCTTGAGCGCGTCGAAGACCTCGACGATCTCCTCGCGACTACTCGAACCCATGCCCCAAACACTACGAAGCCCCACCGACAAGATTCCCCGCTTTGTGACCACTGAAGCGAAAGTGGCACAAGGGATTACACACTGGACCGTCCGGTTCCACGCACCGCCGCGGCGACGGCGTCGGCAAGCGGTTCGATCTCGTCGGCACCCAGGTCCGCGATCGTGATGCGCATGCCCGGCCCGGTGCGAATGCGAAACCGCGTGCCCGGCGCCGCCGCCCAGCCCGCGCCCAGCAGCCCGGTGATCGCGACGGTCTCGTCCGGGACCGGGATCCACACGTTCAGCCCGGACCGGCCGAAAGCGGTGACCCCCCGCTCGGCCAGGGCGGTGCGCAAGCGCGTGCGCGTGGACGCGTATCGCCGTTCGGCCTCGCCAATGAGCCGGGTCGCGGCCTCGTCCGACCACAGGCCGACCGCCATCCCCTGCAGAATGTGGCTTACCCAGCCGGGCCCGAGCCGCAGCCGGCCGTGTACCCGCTCGACGGTGCGGTGGTCGCCGGCCAGGACGGCTACCCGTAGGTCAGGGCCGTACGCCTTGGAGGCCGAGCGCACGAAGGCCCACCGAGTGGTCGACCCGGCCAGGGTGTGCAGCGGGGCGCCGGAGATGCCGGCGCAATGATCGTCCTCGACCAGCAGGGTGTCGGATCGGTCGGCCAGCACGCCGCGCAGCGCGTCCGCGCGATCCGCCGATAGCGCCGCGCCCGTCGGGTTCTGCGCACGATTGGTGAGCACCAGCGCGCGCAATCCACGATCCAGCGCCCGGGCGACGTCGGCGACCAGCGGCCCGTCGTCGTCGACCCGCATCGGCTCGGCTGAAAGCCCCAGCGCCGCAAGCAGATCCAACAGGTTGGCCCAGCCGGGATCCTCGACGGCCACCCGGTCGCCCGGGCGCAGGTGCGCGGTCAGCGCGCGCTCGATGCCGTCCAGCGCACCGCTGGTCACGGCGAGATGTTCGGCCGGAACGCCGTCGGCGCCCAACGCCGCGCGGGCGTGGTCGACCAGATCGGGCGACATCGCCGGCTCGCCGTAGAGCACCGGCCGGACGACGGGAGCGGGGGCCGCCGCGATGGGCAGCAGGTCGGGGTCCGGGTTGCCGGTCGACAGATCGCGGACCCCGGCGGGAACGTCGAGCCCGAGCAGGGAGCGCGGGGTGGTTGCGGGGCGGTGGCGCACCCGCGTGCCACGCCGGCCCGCGGTCTCGACGGCACCACGATCGCGCAGCAGTCGGTAGGCCGCGGCGGCGGTATTCGGGTTCACACCGAGCCGGGCGGCCAGGTCCCGGATCGGCGGCAGGGCGTCGCCGGGCGTCAACCTGCCCGTCGAGATCGCCTCTTCCACGTCGGCGGCTATGGATTCCGCGCCCGACCCCGCTATGCTGTATTGCACTGGCACAGTTGATATTATGTACTATTACAATTGCAGAGGCAATCCATTGGACTACAGCCCCACCCCGCGCACCACGCCCACCCGCTACCGGGAACGCGCCCGCTACGACCGCGACACCGTGCACCGGATCCTGGACGAGTCCCTGATCTGTCACCTCGGCTACCTCAGCGCCGGGCGGCCGGTGGTCTTGCCCACGACGCATGCCCGCCACGGCGAAACCCTCTACCTGCACGGTTCCACCGGCAGCGGCCCCATGCTGGCCGCCATAGCGGTCAATGGATCGTCGGGGCTGCCCGTCTGCGTCACCGCCACGCTCGTCGACGGGCTGGTGCTGGCCCGCTCGGCGCTACACCACTCACTCATGTATCGCTCGGTCGTCGTGATGGGCGATGCGCGGGTGGTCGACGATCCGGAGGAGAAGCGGCGGGCGCTGGCATCGCTACTCGATCACATCGCGCCGGGGCGCGCCGCGGACTGCAGGCCCCCGAACGCGCGCGAGCTCGCCGCGACCTCGGTGCTCGCGCTCGACCTCGTCGAGGTGTCCGCCAAAGTGCGCAGCGGCGGGCCCGCCGACGAGCCGGAGGATTTGACGCTGCCGCACTGGGCCGGAGTGCTGCCGCTGAGCCTGTCGGCCGGAAAGCCGGTTCCGGACGACGACCTTGATCCCGCTACCCCGGTGCCGCCGTACCTGGCGGCCTACTCGCGCTAGCCGCCGGTCTACAGCAGGTATCGGTATGCGGGCGAATCGGGCTGGAGGGTTTCGACGTGGATGTCGGTCGCCCGAATCCGGGCCAGCAGGCCGTCGAGGTCCGCAGACGAGCCCAGCTGGATGCCGACCAGCGCCTCACCGGTCTCGCGGTTGTTGCGCTTGACGTACTCGAACAAGGTGATGTCGTCGTTGGGCCCGAGCACCTCGTCGAGGAACCGGCGCAGCGCCCCGGGCTCCTGCGGGAAGTCGACCAGGAAGTAGTGCTTGAGGCCGAGGTGCACCAGCGAGCGCTCGAGCACCTCGCCGTAGCGCGAGACGTCGTTGTTGCCGCCCGAGATCAGGCACACCACCGTGGAGCCCGGCTCGACGTCGGCTTCCAGCAGGCCCGCCACCGACAGGGCGCCGGCCGGCTCGGCGATGATGCCCTCGTTCTGATAGAGGTCGAGCATCGCGGTGCACACCGCACCCTCGTCGACCGTCGTGATCGACACCATGTCGCCGGCGGCGGCCAGCGCGGCGTAGGTGAGCGTTCCCGCCCGCTTGACCGCGGCGCCGTCGACGAACTGGTCGACGTGGTCCAGCGTCACCGGCTCGCCGGCGGCCAGCGCGGCCATCATCGCGGCGGCGCCGGCGGGCTCGATGCCCAACACCGCGGTGTTCGCCGTCCGCTCGGCCAGGTATGTGGTGATGCCCGCGATGCAACCGCCGCCGCCGACCGGGACCACCACCAGGTCGGGCTCCCCAACACCAAATGTGTCGAGTTGCGAAAGCAGCTCGACGGCGATGGTGCCCTGGCCGGCGATAGTGCGCAGATCGTCGTACGGCGGCACCAGCGTGGCGCCGGTGCTCTCCACGTCGGCCAGTGCCGCCTCGGCGGCCAGGTCGTAGGTCCGGCCCCCGATGATCAGCTCGATGAACTCCCCGCCGTGGTAGCGGATCCGGTCCAGCTTTTGCCGGGGCGTCTTCGCCGGGACGTAGACGCGGCCGCGCACACCTAGCGCCCGGCACGCGTATGCGAAGCCCTGCGCGTGGTTACCCGCCGACGAGCACACCACGCCGGCCGCCGTCTCCTCGGCGGACAGCTGCACCAGCAGGTTGTAGGCGCCGCGCAGCTTGTAGGAGCGCACGGTTTGCAGGTCTTCGCGCTTCAGGTAGACCTGCGCGCCAGTGATCGCCGAGAGCCGATCACTGCGCTGCAACGGGGTGGGCGTGACCACCGGCGCGATCCGCTTGGCCGCGGCGTCGATGTCGGCCGCGGACAGCGGCGACTCGCTCGGGCTCTGACTCAGTTCAGCGGACACCGGTCAATCGTGCCATGTCGCGCCCTCAACCTGCGAAAGCGGCTCAATTCACCGGCGTCAGCACGAACACCGGAATCTGGCGGTCGGTCTTTTTCTGGTACTCGGCGTAGTCGGGCCAGGCCTCGACGGCACGCTTCCACCAGGTGGCTTTTTCCTCGCCGAACACCTCGCGGGCGTCGTAGTCGCGGGTGACGGCGCCGTCCTGCAGCTCGACGCGCGGGTTCTTGACGATGTTGTGGTACCAGACCGGGTTCTTCGGGGCCCCGCCGAGCGACGCGACGACGGCGTACTCGCCGTTGTGCTCGACCCGCATCAACGGGGTCTTGCGGAGTTTGCCGGTCTTGGCTCCGACGGTGGTCAGCAGAATGATGGGCTTGCCCTTCATGTCCGCCGCGTCCTGTCCGCCGGATTCGGCGTACTTGTCGGCTTGTTCGCGGGACCAATCCCATGGGCTGGGTGCGTATTCACCTGAAAGCGGCATGTCCCTCACCTTACGGCTGAACATTACGGCTGAACGAAGGGACGCAAATGACGCCGGGTCTGGTGATCCGGTGCGCCGGCCTCGCCGTCGCGGTGCCGGCCCTTCGTGTAGTCGCCTTCCCAATTCAGTCGCTCGCCCGCGGCGACGTCCGCCTCCGCCTGGATTCGCCCCGCGTCGTCGCGGGAGCGAAGGAAGAGCTCGTGCTTGCGCCGCAGCTCCTCGTCGGACTCGATGTGCCGAAGCTCCGGGGCGAATTCCTCCAGCTCGGCGCGGCGCTGCGGAACGATCATGCCGATCGGCTCGTCGACCTCGAACCGGACCGGCATCAGCTTGCGGGTGAATTTCCAGCTCATGCTGAAACTCGCACTCGCCCAGTCGGTTTCGACGACGCCCTCCAACGGGGACACGGCGTCCTTCGGATAGTTCGCCGGCCCGCGGACCAACAGGTTATAGCCGGGCGGAGTGCGAAACAGCATGGGCAGATGCCAGGTCAGGATGCCGTTACCGAAATGACTGGACGGCAGGAACTGGCCGGGCTCGCGACTATCGGGTGCGACCAGCACGTCCACGCCGCCCTGATCCATCCAGGTGGCGGTGAACGCGCACGGATTGCGCAGCTCCCAACCGCTCTGGTTGGCGATGAGCATGGGCAGACACCGGCTGGGCCAACCGATCCGCTGCTCCGACATCTCCGACATCCACGTCCGGGTGATCGGCGCCGGGCCGATCGGGGGTGTGTTGTCCCGGGTGATGAACCCGATCAGCGGGCGGCCCTGCGCGTCGGACTTGTCAGACGTTGGAATCCCTCCCCTACAAGCACGCGCAGTTTAGCGCGGAGGGCTCCTTAGCGGGTCCTGGCCAGCTCGGCGATGGCATTGACCCGCCGGATGGCCGTCGCGATCTCGTCGGCGAACTGCCGCCGCCGCTCGGCGATGTCCGGGTATTCGAAGCCGTCCACCAACTCGCGATGCCGCGCCAGGCGCAACGCGGTCTTGAACAACTCCATCGACCTCGACTCGGCGCTGGCGATGCGGCGCTGCAGCTCCCACTGCTTGCCCACCTCGAGGCACTCGGTGAGGAACGCCTGCTCGTCGAACGACTCGTCCTCGTGGGAGGCCAGCCGGTCGGCGACGATGTGGTACGCGTCCAGGAAGGGGCGCAGCACCAGATGTGCGAGCAGCAGGTCCGCCCGCTCCAGCAGCCGCCGCACCTGGGCCGCGCTCGCGGGCTTGGTGGTGTCTTCCACCGGCCCGATCAGCCGTACCTCGTCGGCGAGGTCCTTCTCGAACTGCGCGCGGGCCGAGAACAAGAACTCGAACTTGAGCAGCTCGCGAAGGCTCAGCGCCTCGTCGCGCACGGAGGCCGGTGCGACCAAGCCGTCTTCCGACATTTCCCCCGAAGTTTCACAAGCGGCCAGCAGCGCGGTCTCGGCGATGGCGCGGTCGACGAGGATGTGGATGGCGGTGTTGCGGTAGAACGCCGCGACCAGGTGCTGGTCCTCGCCGATGCCCCAGACCGGTTCGGTGCCCGCGTCATAGACGCTGACGACGCCGGAGGCCACCAGTTGGTGCAGGGTCCACCGGATCGTGGAGCGGTTCGTCAGGTCCGCGGCGCCGGCCACCGCCCAGTTCCGCGCCGCGATGTAGCTCGCCAGGGGCCGCACGGTGGCCAGCACCTCGCTGATGGACAGCGAGCGGTCCGCACCCAGCAGGGCGAGGCTCACCACCGCGGTGGGCGTGACCGGCGTGGCGCGGTTGATCCGGTGCTCGACGTCCAGCGCGATCCGTTCGATCTCCGTCCCGGCGCCGGATTCCTCGGCGCGCAATTCCTCCAGGCGCTTGCGCAGCGGCAGCGGTTCGCCGAAATCCAGGTAGGCGCGGCCCAGCCGCTCCCCTTGCTGCCGGGCCAGCCGGATCAGGAAGCGGAAGTCCTCAGGCCGCTTCGTCGCGCCATAGGCCTCGGTGGTCATGGCCTCCACCTCGTGCAGCTGGTCATACACGATGGAGGTCGGCACCAAATACACCTCGGGGCCGTCGATTTCGTCGACCGCGTCGCTGATGTAGCGCAGGATTCCGAACACCGGGGGCCGCAGCTTGCCGGTCCGGGTCCGGCCGCCTTCGATCGACCAGGTCAGGTTGGCGTGGTTCTGCACAAGCTGCGCGGTGTAGGCGCGCAGCACGAACCGGTAGACGGGAATGTCTTTGGTCTGGCGCCGGATGAAGATCGTCCCGGTGCGTTTGGCCCAGGCGCCCATCGGAAAGAAGTTGAGGTTCGCGCCGCCGAAGGTCAGCGCGGGCGAGAGCCGGTTGGCCTGGATCATCTCCGGCAGCAGCGTTCCGTCGAGATAGGAGCGATGCGAAAACGCAAACGCCAGAGTCGCTTTGCGATCCAGCTTGCGCAGCGCCGCGATCTGATCCTCGTCGACGAGAACGTCGTAGGCCCGCATCAGCCACCGACCGAATCCGCGCCAGGCACTCACCGCCCGCTCGTCCAGCGAGGCCGACATCTCGCGCAGGTAGCCCGCGGCCTCGGCGCGCACACCGGCCGGGTCGCGGCCGAGTTCGTCGGCCAGCTTGTCGAGCCGCTCGACATACCACGGCGCGGCCAACAGCTGAACGACCTCGGCCACATCCGTCGACAACGGCGTCGCCGATTCTTCGAGTATTCCAGTGCGTTGCAACACCTTTCGCGCTCCGACGCGGCCGAGCTCGCGAGCCGTCGCCATCCGTCCCCCGCTCACGCCGGTTGCACCGTTGCGGCCACGGAGGGATCGCGGGGCTCGTGGACCTCCGGAGGTGGGTCGGGTGCGTACAGTTCCTCGATCTCGGCGGCGTACTTGGCCATGATCGGCTTGCGCTTCAGCTTCATCGTCAGCGTGATCTCGTCACCGCCGGGCTCCCACAACGTCGGCAGCACCCGGAAGCGCTTGATCTGTTCGACCCGCGAAAGTTTGGCGTTGCCCGCGGCCACCCCGGCGGCGATCCGGGCGATGACCTCCGGGTGGGCCGCCAGGGCTTCGGGCGAGGCGTCGGAAAGCCCATGCTGAGCGGCGTACGGGCCGACCGATTCGGCGTCGAAGACCATCAGCGCGGCGTTGTACGGCCGCCCGTCGCCGATCGTGATCATCGCGCCGACCATCGGGCAGGCGGCCAGGATGGCGTTCTCAATGTTGGCCGGGGACATGTTCTTTCCGGCCGCGTTGATGATCAACTCCTTCTTGCGGTCCACGATGCGCAGGTAGCCGTCGTCGTCGACCTCGAGGATGTCGCCGGTGTGCAGCCAGCCCTCGGCGTCGATCGCCTCGGCGGTCTTCGCGGGTTCCCTGCGGTAGCCCTTCATCACCAGCGGGCCGCGGATCAAGTACTCGCCGTCCTCGGCGATCTTGCCCTCCAGCCCCGGCAGCAGCTTGCCGACGGTGCCCAGCCGGGCGACGCTCGGATGGCTCACGCTGGCAACACAACTCAGCTCCGACATCCCCCACAGCTCGGCGATCGGAATGCCGATGCCGAGGAAGAACGCCAGCGTCTCCTTGGGTATCGGGGCGGCGCCGGACACCGCCCAGCGCAGCTCGCCGAAGCCGAGCCGTTCGCGCAGCTTCGACAGCACCAGCTCGTCGGCCTTGGCCCACTCGGCGGCGACGTCGTCGGGCATGGGTTGACCGGCCAGTTCGGCGTCGGCGCGCTTGGCCGCCACCGACATCGCCCACTGCAACGCCTGCCGCTTGACTTCGTCGGTCTCGTGGTCGACGGTGAACTCGATTGCGGCCTTGAGCTTTTCCCACACCCGCGGCACGGCGCCCCACACCGTGGGCCGCGCGTCGGGCAGCGCGGCGGCGATGGCCCGCACGTCGGAGATCACCGTCACCCGGGCGCCGAACGCCTCCAGCCCGTAGAGCGCCATCACCCTGTCGGCGATGTGCGCCGACGGCAGGAACGACGTGACCCGCTCGCCGAACCCGACCGGCAGGACGGTGTAAAGGGCGAACAGCTCGAACAGCAGATTGATGTGGGTCATCTCCACGCCCTTGGGATTTCCGGTGGTCCCCGAGGTGTAGATCAGCGTGGCGACGTCGTCGGGCCGCACCGCCCGCCAGGTGGACTCGAAGTCGAAATCGGCTGGCGCGGCGGCATACAGCTCGTCCACCGAGATGGTGCCGGGCGGCGAACCGTCGATGCAGACGATATGCTCGATGTCCGCGCCGCTGGCGCGAATGCGGTCCACGTACTGCTCCTCGCAGATCGCGACTTTGGTGCCGGCGTTGCCGAACAGATATGTGAGCTGCTCGGCGGGCAGCGTGTTGTACACGGAAAACGAAGTGGCACCGACGTGTTGGGCGCCGATTTCGAGCGGATAGAACTCGATCCGGTTGGCCATCATCAGCGAGACCGTGTCGCCGCGCCGAACTCCCAGACCCGCCAGGCCCGCGGCGACCTTGCGCACCTGCTTCGCCAGCTCGCGCCACGTCAACGTCTGGGTGTCGCCCGGCGTGCGCAGCGCGACGGCGTCGGGATCGATCGACGCGGTGCGCTGGAACGCCTCGCACAGGGTGGCCGGACGCTCGGGTGTCGTCATGTGCGTTCTCCTTTTGCGTCGGCGCTGCCCTTCGTGAGCGTACGTCCGCGATCGCCGGGCGCGGAATAGGTTGCTTGATTTCTCCGGCGCGCCAACGTCGCCGGTCAGGGGCACCTAGTACGTTGTCGTTCATGCGGCCCGATCGAGGCGTTGACGTCAGCGACCTCTCCCCGCTGGAGCAGACCGCATTGCTGACCCAGTACGCGCGGGCGCTCGACAACCGATGGCCGCGGCACGGCCGGAGGCCGCGATCGATCCTGCACGACGAGCTCGCCGACGACATCGTCAGAAGGATCGACTACGACTTCGAGGGGCTCGGCGTGCCCATGAGCGTGGTATGCCAGGCGTCCCTGCGCGCGAAGATGCTCGACGACCGGGTGCGAGCCTTCACCGCCGCGCACCCCAACGCCGTCGTGGTGGACCTCGGCGCGGGTTTGGACACGGGCCTGTTCCGGGTGGACCCGCCGGCCGCGGTGGACTGGTACAGCGTCGACCTGGCGGGCGTCATCGCGCTGCGTGACCGGCTGATGCCGACCCACCAGCGGGCCCACTCGGTCACCGCATCGGTGGCCGACGACAGCTGGCCCAACGCCATCCCGGGCGGGCGGCCCACCATGGTGATCGCCGACGGACTGTTCGCGTTCCTGTCCGAGCCGGTGATCGCCGGTGTCTTTCGCCGCGTCACCGAGCACTTCGCGTCCGGGGAACTGGCCTTCAACGACTACGGGCGCATCGGCTGGTTCAGCCGGCTGGCGGTCAAGCTGGCCCCGCAGCAGATGTTCAGCAGCGTCGGCGCCCAGTGGGGTTATCCGGGGTTCAAGGACGCCCGGGTGCCACAAATATGGAATCCACGGCTGACACTGGTCGAAGAGGCCAGCCTGGCACACGCGCCCGAGGTCGACGTCTTTCCGGGCTGGATTCGGTTGGCTACCAAGGTATCCGGCAAGTTCGCGGCGTTCGCCCGCAAGGCCCGCATCCTGCGCTACAAGTTCTGAGTCTCCAGCGGGCTGTGAATGCCGCACGTGCAGGCGTCGATCGACGGGCACGTACAGCGCATTCCCCATTCGATGACGGCGCGCGCCCGGGCCAGCGACGCCATCTGCGCATCGATTTCGGCGAGCTTGGCCTCGGCCAGCGCGCGGCTGGCGGGGCGTCCCGGGGCGTCATCGGCGAACAGCACCTGGATCTCCTCGAGAGCAAACCCGGCGGACTTGCAGAGCCCGATCACCTCGAGCCGGGCCAACACCGTGTCGTCGTAGCGGCGCTGACCGCCCAGCCGCGTCGGCGCCGGCACCAGCCCGATCCGCTCGTAGTAACGCAGCGTGGTCGCGGCGACCCCGGCCTGGCGCGCGACCTCGCCGATCGTCAGGCGTCCGCCCATCGGCCCTCCCGAGAATTCCATGCTTGACTTAGAGTCAACTCTAAGTTGTTGACTCGGTCCATGACTCACCCACTCGCAGAACTGGGCGCCACCCGCTACGCCCTGCTCCGATCGTTTCGCCGCGACGGCACCCCCGTGGACACCCCGATCTGGTTCGGGTTCGACGGCGATGCGCTGGTATTCCGGACCAAGGTCGGCCCGAAGACCAAGCGGCTGGCCGCGCGCCGCGAGGTCGAACTCGCCGCGTGCGACTACCGGGGCCGGGTGCGCCGCGGCGCGACGACGGTCGCGGGCCGGGCCACCATCCTGTCGGGCGCCGACGCCGAGCGGGCCAACCGGGCGCTGCACCAGCGGTATGGCTGGCAGTGGAACATCGTGCCGCTGATCAAGGTGCCCGGAGTCACGAACGTCCACCAGGACCTGTGCCTGCGCGAGAAACTGCGCCGCGCGCGTGACCGCGGGGTGTGGGCGGACAGCGCCATCGTTCGGGTGGATCCGGCATGACACCCACGACACTGGTGCCCGACCCCGTCCGCTCCCCCAGCGTTCTCCAATGCTGCACCGCCGCAGCCGGACTCGTCCGTGGCCTGCTGCGGCCGCGGCGACTCGATCAGCGCTTCGTCCGCGGCGTCGTCGACGCGGGCCTGCCGGATCCCCGGGGCACCGTGAGCGTGCGGGCGCTGCCGCAAGTGCCGCGTTCGGTGCCAACCGCCGCGATCGTCGAGGGCACGTTCAAGCCCGCCCGCATCGAGAACTCGCTGACATCGTTCGTCGTCGCGCATCCGGAGGCGACGTTCATCGTCGATCCCGCGGTGTGCCTCGACGTCGAGCACCGGGCGATCGCCCAGCTTCCCGCGGTGCTGCGCGCCGTGGTCCGCCCGCCCGCGGACACCATCCCCACGATCACGGCCTTGCGCGGGCTGCCCGAAACGCCTCGACTGGATTTCGCGTTGCCCACGCACGGCCACTGGGACCACGTGTCGGGTCTGCTGGACATGCCCGACCTGCCGGTCCACCTGCACCGCGTCGAGAAGGAGTGGATCGGTTCCGGGCCCGTCGCCCCCGTCGGCGGCGTCCGCGACTCGCTGCGCGATCGGCCCGTCATCGAATACGAGCTGGACGGTCCGCCGGTGCTGACCTTCACCAGAAGCCGCGACCTGTTCGGGGACCATTCGGTCATCCTGGTGGACCTGGCCGGGCATACGCCGGGCAGCGTCGGGGTGCTCGTACACACCGGGCGGGGATGGATCCTGATCGCCGGCGACGCGGCGTGGCACCACCTGCAGATCGAGAAGGTCCGGCAAAAGTCAAGCTACCCGGGCGTTTTGGTGGATGAGGACCGTGAGCAGACCTTCCGAACGCTGCAGCGACTTCATCTCGCACGCCACACGGTGCGGATCATCCCCACCCACGATCACCAAGCGGCGCTGCAGCTGTCCGGCTAGTCGTCGAGCGCGCCCTGAACGTCTAGCCGCCGAGGCAGCCCGGGCCGAGCAGCTCTTTGAGGTCGCCCATCAGCGCCGGCGAGGGCGTTACGCGCAGCGAGGCGTCGAGCTCGAGCGTGGTGATGCGATCCCCGCTGATGAGCCGCAGATGCACCTGCGAGGTCCCGGGATGCCGGGCCAGCACCTGCTTGAGCGCGCTCACCTTGTCCAGCGTGCACTGCCGGGTGGGCAGGCTGACCGCCAGCGGCCGGTCCGGCTGGGCATTCGAAAAGTCGGGCACCACAAGGTCGTTGGCGATCAGCGCGATCCGGTCGTCGCGGATCGCGACCTTGGCGTTGACCAGCACCACCGCGTCGTCGACGATGTCGCCGCCGTAGGCCGAATACGCGTGCGGGAAGAACATCACCTCGATGCCACCGGTGAGGTCCTCCAATTGCGCTGACGCCCAGGGCATTCCGTTCTTGTTGACCCGCCGGTTCACCGAGGCGAGGATGCCGCCCACCCGCACCTGGGTTTCGTTGGGGATGTCGCCGTCCAGGATCGCCGGGATGGCGGTGTCGACCTGCGTGGCCAGCAGGTGCGCCACCCGGTTGAGCGGATGCCCGGACACGTACAGCCCCAGCATCTCGCGTTCCAGGGCCAGCTTGTGCTTGTCCTCCCACTCGTCGTCGGGCACCTTGATGGTGAACACCGCGTCCGTGGTGCCGGCATCGCCCCCGCCGAAGAGGTCGAACTGCCCCATCGCCTCGGCCTTCTTGGTGCCCAGCACCGAGTCGACGGCGTCGGTGTGGACCAGGAAAAGGCCCTTGCGGGCGTGGCCCAGCGAATCGAACGCGCCGGCCTTGATCAGCGACTCGGTCACCTTCTTGTTGCACGCCGAAATGTCGATCTTGTTCAGGTAATCCGAGAAATCGGTGAACTTGCCCTTGTCGGATCGGGTGCTGATCAACGACGTCACGACGTTGGCGCCGACGTTGCGCACCGCGCCCAACCCGTAGCGAATGTCTTGGCCCACCGACGCGAAGTTCAGGCCGGACTCGTTGACGTCGGGCGGCAACACCGTGATCCCGAGCTTGCGGCAGTCCGCCAGGTACACGGCCGCCTTGTCCTTGTCGTCGCCCACCGAGGTCAGCAGGCCGGCCATGTATTCGGCGGGATAGTTGGCCTTGAGGTAGGCGGTCCAATACGAGACCATGCCGTAGCCCGCGGCGTGGGACTTGTTGAACGCGTAGTCGGCGAACGGAAGGATGGTGTCCCACAACGCTTTAATGGCACCCGCGGAGAACCCGTTTGACTGCATCCCCGCCGCGAAGCCCTCGTACTCCTTGTCGAGCACCTCGCGCTTCTTCTTACCCATTGCCTTGCGCAGAATGTCGGCTCGGGCCAGCGAGTAGCCGGCAACCTTCTGCGCGATGCGCATGATCTGCTCTTGGTAGACGATCAGGCCGTAGGTCTCGGCCAGGATCTCTTCGAGCGGTTCGGCCAGCTCCGGGTGAATGGGCCGGATCGCCTGGCGGCCGTTCTTGCGGTCGGCGTAGTCGTTGTGCGCGTTCTGGCCCATGGGCCCCGGCCGGTACAGCGCGATGACGGCGACGACGTCTTCGAACCCGGTCGGTTGCATGCGGCGCAGCAGGTCGCGCATCGGCCCGCCGTCGAGCTGGAACACACCCAGGGTCTCGCCGCGGCCGAGCAGCTCGTAGGTGGCCTTGTCATCCAGCGGCACCGATTCCAGATCGAGGTCAATTCCCTTGTTGGCCTTGATGTTCTCGATCGCGTCGCCGATGATCGTCAGGTTGCGCAGGCCCAGGAAGTCCATCTTCAGCAGCCCGATGGCCTCGCACGACGGGTAGTCCCAGCCGGTGATGATGGCCCCGTCCTGCGGCCGCTTCCACAGCGGGATGGCATCGGTCAGCGGCTCGCTGCTCATGATCACCGCGCAGGCGTGCACGCCGGCGTTGCGGATCAGGCCCTCCAGACCGCGGGCGGTCTGGTAGATGGTGCGCACGTCCGGGTCGGTTTCGATCAGCCCGCGGACCTCGGCGGCCTCCTTGTACCGCTCGTGGTTGGGGTCGGTGATGCCCGACAGCGGAATGTCCTTGGCCATGATCGCCGGCGGCAGCGCCTTGGTGATCCGGTCGGCGATCGCGAAGCCGGGCTGGCCGTAGTGGATACGCGCCGAATCCTTCAGCGCCGCTTTGGTTTTGATGGTGCCGAACGTGATGACCTGGGCGACGCGGTCGGAGCCCCATTTGTCGGCGGCGTAGCGCACCATCTCGCCGCGGCGACGGTCGTCGAAGTCGATGTCGATGTCGGGCATCGACGTGCGTTCGGGGTTGAGGAACCGCTCGAACAGCAGCCCGTGCGGGATCGGGTCGATGTCGGTGATGCCCAGGGCGTAGGCGACCAGCGATCCGGCGGCCGAGCCGCGGCCCGGGCCCACGCGGATGCCCACCGACCGCGCGTAGTTGATCAGGTCGGCGACGATCAGGAAGTACGACGGGAAACCCTTGTCGCAGATGACGCCGATCTCGTAGGCCGCCCGCTGTTCGTAACCGTCCGGAGCGCCCGAGGGAAACCGACGGGCCAGCCCGGCGTCCACCTCGTGCCGCAGCCAGGAGGCTTGGTCGTGTCCCTCGGGAACCGGGAAGACCGGCATCCGGTCGCGCGGAGCCCACACGTCGGCGTAGGACTGCACCCGCTCGGCGATCAGCAGCGTGGAGTCACACGCGCCGGGCACCTGGTCGTCCCAGATCTGGCGCATCTCGGCGGCCGACTTCAGGTAGTAGCCGTCGCCGTCGAATTTGAACCGGTTGGGATCCGACAGCGTCTTGCCGGTCTGCACGCACAGCAACGCCTCGTGGTTGTGCGCGGCGTCGCGGGTGACGTAGTGGCAGTCGTTGGTGGCCAGCGGCGGGATGCCCAGTGTGCGGCCGATTTCGAGCAACCCGTCGCGCACCCGGCGCTCGATCTCCAGACCGTGGTCCATCAGCTCGAGGAAGTAGTTGTCGGGCCCGACGATCTCGCGCCACCGGGCGGCCGCCTCCAGCGCCTCGCGGTCCTGCCCCAGCCGCAGCCGGGTCTGCACCTCCCCGGACGGGCAGCCGGTGGTGATGATGATGCCCTCGGCGTGCTCGGCGATCAGCTCGGCATCCATCCGCGACCACTTGCTCAGCTGGCCCTCGAAGGAGGCCAGCGAGGACAGCTTGAAAAGGTTGCGCAGGCCCGTCGCGTTCTCGGCCACCATCGTCAGGTGCGTATACGAGCCGCTGCCGGAGACGTCGTCGGACTTTTGGCTGGGGTCACCCCAGGTGACCCGGCGGGTGTCGAAGCGTGAACCCGGCGCGATGTAGGCCTCGACGCCGATGATCGGCTTGATCCCGGCCGCCGTCGCCGCGTTGTAGAACTCGCTGGCGCCGAACATGTTTCCGTGATCGGTCATGCCGATCGCGGGCATTCCCAGCCGTTCCGCCTCGGCCAGCATCGGCGTGATCTTCGCGGCACCGTCCAGCATCGAGTACTCGGTGTGGTTATGCAGGTGCACGAAGGACCGCGAAGATGAACCGCTCATAGGGACGCCAGTCTATGACCGAGCACCGACGCATCCGGGCGTGTCGGGGAAGTGTGTCTCAAGAGGTTTCTGGCTACCCGTCCAGGATGCCTCGCCGGCGTGATTTCGTACCGGAGCGGCGCGGTTAGCGTGTCGGCGCCGGCCGTCACCCATACTTCTCGACGAACAGCTGCAACGACTTCTGCACGTCGCCCTTGACGGCGCGGGCCGCGGCCGAACCCACCGGACCGAAGAGCGGACGTCCGCCCAGCTCAAGACGCAAGCCCAGGGTGGAACCGTCCTTGGTGGGCCGCACCGTGAGGGTGACGCCGTATTTCGTCCCGCCCTTGCCCGCACCGGACATCGCGACCTCGTGGGGCGGGTCCCATTTCGTCACCGTCCAGGTCACCCGGTTGCGCATGCCCTTGGCCCGCGCCACGCCGACGATCTGGGTGCCCTCGGCGATCTCGTCGGGCAGCTCGCTGCGCCAGCCCTCGTGCATGACGAGCCACTCGCCCAAGTCCGAGAGGTCCGATACGTGATCCCACATATCCTGCGGGCTCATCGGCATGTCGGCGGTCATGTCAACGGCGGCCATGAAGCAAACCTAGCCCGAGCCGAGCCCCGCGGATGCGACGGTGTGCGCTCAGGGCTTTCGGTGTGCGCTCAGGGCTTTCGGTGTGCGCACCGGGCGCCCGGGACGCACACTCGTGGCCTAGGAAGCGGCCATCAGCGGCTGGGCCCCCCGCGAAAACGGTTGCCGATGCGGATCGCGGGCAGCAGCAGGCTGCGCGGCGCGAATCGGCCGCTGGTGCTGACCACCTTGGGCACCACGCCGGGCACTACGCTGCGCCGGCCCGCGAGCATCCCGCCGATCGCGGCCTCGGCGACGTCGGGGGGTGAGACCTGCGCAATGGAAAGGCTGAAGCGTTCGGCATTGGCGATCTCGGCCCACTCGGTGGGAACGGGGCCGGGGCACAGCACCGTGACCGACACCCCCGAACCGTGCAGCTCCTCGTGGATGGCTTCGGAGAACGTCTGCACGAACGCCTTGGTGGCCGAATACACCGCCATGTAGGGCATCGGCTGGAACCCGGCGATCGACGCGATGTTCAGCACCGCCCCGGCCCCGCGGTCGACCATGCCGGGCAGGACGGCGTGGGTGAGCTCCATCAACGCCAGCGAATTGAGCGTGACCTCCTCGCTCTCCCGTTCGAGCGGCAACGTGTAGAAGACGCCGCTGGTGCCGAAACCGGCGCTGTTGCACAGGCCGGCGATCGGCTCGCTGCTCAGCCGGTTCGCCAATTTGGTGCGGGCTTTGGCATCGCTGAGGTCCAGCGGCAGCACCTCGACGGCGACCGAGTACTCCGCGCCCACCTCGTTGGCGAGTTCGTCGAGCCGCTCGCGGCGGCGTGCGACCAGCAACAGCGGAAAGCCGCGGCGGGCCAGGCCGCGGGCCAGCTCGGCGCCGATGCCGGAGGACGCGCCGGTGATGACGACGGTGGTGTCGGTGTCGGGTTTCGGAAGGCTCATGGTGTCACCAATGGATCCCGCGCGTCGCCCGCACGAACGTCTCGCTGCGTTTGTCGAGTTGCTTCGAATCCTTTGTGTCGGTTGCAGATTCGCTACCCTTGGCGGCGTCGGAGTCTTCGAACATGCCGAAGGCGCGGTTGCGGACCAGGTCCATGACGGCCGGGTTCACCGCGTCGGCGAGGGCGGCGAACTGCCCGAAGGGTGAGCTGGCGCGCCGCGGCCGGTGCACGATGGCGTCGGTGATCACGCCGGCGGCCTGATCCGGTGTTAGCGCGGGGAACTTGTCGTACATCTTGGTGGGGCTGATCATCGGCGTGCGCACCAGCGCCATGTGCACGGTCGTGAACTTGATGTCGTCGTTGACGACCTCGGCCTGCAGCGCGTCGCACAGGCTGTCCAGCGCCGCCTTGCTCGCGATGTAGGCGCCGAAGCGCGGGGCCCGCGTCTGCACACCGACCGAGGACACGTTGATGATCTGCCCGAAGCCGCGCTCGCGCATGCCGGGAATGAACTTGAGGATGAGCTGGACCGCGCCGAGGTAGTTGAGCTGCATGGTCCGCTGGTAGTCGTGGATGCGGTCGTAGGACAGTTCCAGCGAGCGCCGGATGGAGCGGCCCGCGTTGTTGATCAGGATGTCGACGCCGCCCAGCTCGTCGAGCACGCGGTCGGCCATCCCGGCGATGGCGTCCATGTCGGTCAGGTCGCATGAGTACACATGGGCGGTTCCGCCGTCGCCGCGGATCTCGTCGGCCACCTTCTCCAGGTTTTCCATCGTGCGGGCGACCAGCGCGACGACCCCGCCCGCTTCCGCGATCTTCTTGGCGGCGGCCGCACCGATGCCCGACGATCCCCCGGTGATGAGGATGGTCTTGCCGTCGACGGCGTCCTCGAGCGTGCGGCCCTGCACCGCGTCGAGCAGATTGCGCAAATAGAAGGGCCGATATCGCCCGGCGGAGTTGGGGGTGTTGATGATGTTGGAGACGGCCGCGAACGGCTTTTCCACCAGGTTCGTCAGGTCACCGAGATTCATCGGGCGTCGCTCCTGTGACGTAGGCCATAAAGCCAACCTAGGACATAGCTCGGCGATTGGCTGCAGATTGCGGGCAAGCGCACCGGAGATAGGGGCAATCCGCTTGTTACAGCGAGTAATCCGAGTGTGATCGCGCACTAACTGACGGGCAACGCCGCGATGATCCCCTAGTGACATGAGATTACTGGCGCGCTTCCGCGAGCCCGAGCCGGCGACCATCTACGACCGGATCGGCGGGCACGAGGCGATCGAAGTCGTGGTCGAGGACTTCTACGTTCGGGTGCTTGCCGATGCTCAACTGTCGGGCTTCTTCGCCGGATCGAACATGAACCGCCTCAAAGGCAAGCAGGTCGAGTTCTTCGCCGCCGCCCTCGGCGGGCCCGAGCCCTACACGGGTGCACCGATGAAAGAGGTGCACCGGGGCCGTGGAATCACCATGTATCACTTCGGTCTGGTGGCCGGCCACCTGGCCGACGCGCTGACCGCCGCCGGAGTGCCCTCTTCGACGGTGACCGAGATACTCGGTGCCGTCGCGCCGTTGGCTCCCGAGATCGCGTCCGGGGAGAGCACCGCCGCCAAGGTCTAGGGGCCGCCGCCACGGCAGGGTTGATCGCCTGGTCCCCTTCGGCGCATCGTGTTACGCGCGGAATGGCGTGATACGCCCCCGCTATCGATCAATCTCCACCACGGTTGCCAAACCAGTAGCCGATGACCGTGCCCGCTATTCCGGTAATCGGTGCCATCAGTGCGGAGAAATCGGCGGGCGTCAGATGGACCAGCATGCCGACGAGTGGTGCGACCACCAGAGCCGCCACAATGATCACTATGACGAACCCGCGCCCGCGCGCCTCCTGAACTTTCCGTCGCACTTCATACAAGCGTTCAACATCGTCGGCGGTCGCATTTTCCGGCACTATGTCTGAGAAGGTACTGAATAGGCCCCAGCCCCGGTTGGTAATAGGCCGACCTGCGCCTAGGGTATCCCGGAGCGACACGAGGGACGCTGTGTTCCCTGTTTGTAAGTACTCGTTTTCGGCTTCGCAAAGTAACAGCTGCTCTACCCGTTCTTTAGTTGTCAGGCGTCGAGTGGGAATGCCGAAAATGTGAACGCGGGTGGGAACACCCCGTATAACTTCGCTTCTTGTTCTGCCAGCTTTCCGGGTTATCTCCTGTGCCGAGCTTGTCTCGGAGTGGTCCGGCGGCTGCGTCATCACATGCCCTTCTGCGTCCTTCGAGTACGGCAAGAAGTATGGCACCACGAATTTCACCGCAAAACGATCGCGGTCAACGCTCGAGCACAGCGAGATTGCCGTCATGGCTGTGATTGCGCCGTGGGGCACGACCCTGGCGGCAATCTCACCGACTATCGACGGGGCGGGCCGTTTGTGGCGAGAATTCCTTGCATGTCTCGCACATTCGACGACCTGGTGGCCGAAGCCGATTCGGTATCGGTCGACGGTTGGGATTTCTCGTGGCTCGACGGCCGCGCGACCGAGGAACGACCGTCCTGGGGCTATCAACGTCTGCTGAGCCACCGCTTGGCGACCGTCTCGGCCGCGCTGGACATTCACACCGGCGGCGGGGAGGTGCTGGCCGGCGCGAGGCCATTCCCGCCGACGATGGCCGCCATCGAGACGTGGCCGCCGAACGCCGCGCTGGCGACCAAACTGCTGCATCCGCTCGGCGTGGTGGTCGTGGCGAAGCGCGACGAGCCGCCGTTGCCGTTCGCCGACGAAGCGTTCGACCTGGTGACTAGCCGTCATCCCGTCTCGGTGTGGTGGACGGAGATCGCGCGGGTGCTGCGGCCCGGCGGCAGCTACTTCGCGCAGCACATCGGACCCGCCACGATGGGCGAGCTGGTCGAGTACTTCATCGGACCGCAGCCGGAGAAATGGGCCGAGTTTCACCCGGATGCCGTCAGCGCCCAGATCCAAGCCGGGGGCCTGGAGGTCGTCGAGGTGCGCATGGAACGGCTGCGCGCCGAGTTCTTCGACATCGGCGCCGTTGTCTACTTCCTGCGCAAGGTGATTTGGACGGTGCCGGATTTCAGCGTGGACCGCTATCGCGAGCGGCTACGGGAACTGCACGAGCTCATCGAAACCGAGGGCGCCTTCGTCGCCCACCCCACCCGGGTCCTGGTCGAGGCCCGCAAGGCGCAGTGATACTCGGGTATCCGAACCGATTCCCGCCGAGCCTGTAATTCTGCAGAAGAAGTGCGAGACAGGGCCTGCAAAATTACAGGCTCGGCGAATTCCGTTGTGCGTTTGAGCGGTGCTCAGCCCTCGTCGCGCAACACATCCAGGGCGTGCTGCAAATCCGGCGGATACGGGCTGACGATCTCCATCCGCCGGCCGTCGGCCGGGTGGGCGAAGGCCAGCGACCGCGCATGCAGCCATTGACGTTCCAGCCCAAGCCTTTTCGCGAGCTTTGGATCGGCGCCGTAGACGAGGTCGCCGCAGCACGGGTGATGCAGCGCGGCGAAATGCACCCGGATCTGATGGGTGCGACCGGTTTCCAGGTGCACGTCGAGCAGGCTGGCGGCGACGAACGCTTCGACGGTGTCGTAGTGGGTGAGGCTGTGCCGGCCGTCCTTGGTCACGGCGAACTTCCACTCGCCGCCGCGGTGCCGGCCGATCGGCGCGTCGATCGTCCCGCTGGACGGATCCGGATGGCCCTGCACCAGTGCGTGATAGCGCTTGTCGACGGTGCGTTGTTTGAACGCACGCTTGAGCACGGTGTAGGCGCGCTCGGAGATGGCCACCACCATCACCCCGGAGGTGCCGACGTCGAGTCGATGCACGATGCCCTGCCGCTCGGGCACGCCCGACGTCGTGATGCGGTAACCCGCGGCGGCCAGGCCGCCGAGCACCGTGGGCCCGGTCCAGCCCACCGACGCGTGCGCGGCCACCGCGGCCGGCTTGTCGACGGCGACGATGTCGTCGTCGGAATACAGAATCGTCATGCCTTCGATGTCGACCGGCGTGTTCTCCGGCGGCGCCGGCGCCTCCGGCAGGCGCACGTGCAGCCAGGCGCCGGGTGCCAGACGGTCGGACTTCCCGGCCGGCACGCCGTCCAATTCGACACCGCCGTCCTCGGCGAGGGCCGCCGCGGCGGTGCGGGACAGTCCCAGCAGCCGCGCCAACCCGGCATCGACGCGCATGCCCGCCAGCCCTTCTGGAACGGGCATCGACCGCTCGGATGCCATCAGCGCCGGTCGGCCTTGGCCCGGCTACCGGTCTCCCCATCGGCCTTGCGGCGACCCACAGTGTCGAAGTCGAAGCCGAAAATCGACAGAGCGACGAGCAGGATCGCGCCACCGACCACCGACGGGTCGGCCACGTTGAACACCGGCCACCAGCCGACGGACAGGAAGTCCACCACGTGTCCGCGCAGCGGCCCGGGCGCTCGGAAGAAGCGGTCGACGAGGTTGCCCATCGCGCCGCCGAGGATCATCCCCAGGCCCACCGCCCACCAGGGCGACACCAGCCGCCGGCCCATCCAAAAGATGCCGACCACGACGCCGGTCGCGATCAGCGTGAGGAGCCAGGTGTAGCCGGTTGCCATGGAGAACGCTGCCCCCGAGTTGCGCACCAACGTCCACGTCACCGTGTCGCCGATGATCGACACGGGTTGCCCCGGCGGCAGCAGCTTGACGGCAAGCACCTTGGTCACGATGTCCAGCGCCAAGACCACCGCCGCGACCGTCAGCAGCAGGCGCAGCCGGCGCGGTGGGCTGTGCTGCTCGCCAGCCGCGGGCTCCACGCTGTTGTCAATGTCGCCTGTTGGTTCGTCGGACACTTCCCCATCATCCCCTAAGGCAGATAACGCATGCGGGATGATCCCACCATGGGCCGCCTCACCGTCGTCGCCACCGGGGGCACGATATCGACCAGTACCGGCGCCGACGGCGTGCGCCGTCCCAGCCACAGCGGGGCGGCGCTGACCTCCGGCCTGGACGTCGACGTCGTCGACCTGATGGCGGTCGACAGCTCGGAGCTGACACTGCCCGATTGGGATCGGATTCGCGCCGCGGTGCGGGCAGGGGTCGACGGCGGCGCCGACGGCGTGGTCATCACGCACGGCACCGACACGCTCGAGGAGACCGCGCTGTGGCTGGACCTCACTTACGACGGCACCGTTCCGGTCGTGATGACCGGCGCAATGCGCAGCGCCGACGCCCCCGACCCGGACGGCCCGGGCAATCTGCGTGACGCGCTGGCGCTGGCGGCCAGCCCGGCCGCCCGTGGCCTGGGCGTGCTGGTGTCGTTCGCCGGCCGGGTGTTGCAGCCGTTGGGCCTGCACAAGGTGGCGACCCCCGACCTCAGCGGCTTCGCCGGCCGGGTGCTCGGCACCAGCTCGGGTGACATCGGGTTGACGGGCGACAAGGTGCGCCCGTATCTCGGCGATCTGAGTGCCGCCAACGCGCCGCGGGTCGACATCGCCGCGGCGTACCTGGGCAGTGATTCGGTGGCGCTGGACGCGTTTGTCGAAGCCGGGGCGCGCGCCGTCGTGCTGGAGGCGCTGGGTTCGGGCAACGCCGGTGCCGCCGTGGTCGACGGGGTGCGCCGCCATTGCCGCGAGGGCGTCGTCGTCGCGGTGTCCACGCGGGTCGCCGGCGGGCGGGTCGGCGCGGGGTACGGCCCGGGGCACGACCTGGTGGCGGCCGGCGCGGTGATGGTGCCGCGGCTGCGCCCCGCCCAGGCCCGGGTGTTGCTGATGGCCGCGCTGGCAGCCGGGCTACCCGTCGCCGACGTCGTCGACCGCTGGGGCTGACACCTCATTGGCGGCCTGCAGCGCGCCGACGTAGTCCGGCCAGTCCAGCGAGTCGACCGGGTTGGCGGCGGTGAGCTCGTCGGTGTCGGCGGGGAACGTGCGGGCCTGGCCCGGCCCGGAGCCACGGGTCTCGAACCGCACCGTGACCACTCCGTGGCCCGCGCCCTGCACCCAGCCGTGCCCGAGCTCGCGGTGGGCGACGTCGTCACCGATGCGCCAGCGCGAGGTCTCAACGGGCGGCGCGAACATGGCCTCGGTCGCCGTCTCTGGAACTTCCGCGGCGTGCTCCTCGGACATCTCCGCCGACAGCTCCAGGTCCGGGAACAACGATTCCTGGCGCACGTCACTCAGTCCCGAAAACCCCACGCCGACAAGGCGAATCGGCCCGATGTCGCGCGGATCGAGCAGTAGCCGCCGGGCCACCGCGATCAGCGCGCCGGCCTCGGTGGTCGCATAGGGCAATGTCGCCGAGCGGGTCAGCGTGCTCATGTCCGACTTCTTCAGCTTCACTGTGACCGTGCGGGCGCCGCGGCCGTCGCGCAGCAGGCGTTGATGCGCGTGCTCGGCGATCGGGTCGATGGCGTCGCGCAACTGCTCGAGGCTGGTCAGGTCGACCGCGAAGGTGGACTCGGAGCTGATCTGCTTCGCTTCGGCGCGCTCCGCGACCGGGCGGTCGTCGATCCCGCGGGCCAGCCGGTGCAGGGCCGGGCCGACCGTCGCGCCCAGGATGTTGGCCACCTCGGCGTCGGTCAGCGCGGCGAGCTGCCCGATTGTTTCGATGCCGAGCCGATTCAGCTTCTCCTCGGCGACCGGGCCGATGCCCCACAGCCTCCGCACCGGCAACCCGCCGAGCAGCGGTTGTTCTTCGGCGCGCCGCACCACCCGGACGCCGTCGGGTTTGGCGAGGCCGGACGCGATCTTGGCGATCTGCTTGCCCGAGCCGGCGCCAACCGAGGCGATCAGGCCCGTCTCGTCGCGAATCCGCCGCCGCAAGTCCTCACAGAACGCCTCGACGTCGTCGGCGGACGCCCCGGCGAGCTGCGGCGGCTCGCCGAAGGCCTCGTCGACGGACAGCTGCTCGACGACGGGCACCATGCTGCGCACGGCGTCGAAGACCCGCCGGCTGGCCACCCCGTACACCACGCCGCGCGGCGGCAACACCACGGCGGTCACGCCGATCAGCCGGCGGGCCTGATGCATCGGCATGGCCGACCTGGCGCCGAACACTCGCGCCTCATAGCTGGCGCCGGCCACCACGCCACGCCCGCCCAAGCCGCCGACCAACACCGGCCGCGTGCGCAGGGTCGGTCGGGTGAGTTGCTCGACGGAGGCGAAGAACGCGTCCATGTCCAGGTGCAGCACCCAGCGCGACTCCACAACCCTCGATGCTATTGGCGCTGTTGGTCTACCGTCGGTGACATGGCCATGAACCTCTGCCACCGGTGGTGCTGCGGCTCGAATCGCTGGGCGAAGGAAGTGGAAACCCACGTGTTGCCGACCGTGCTCGCCGACGTGGAACTGGGCGACAGCACGCTGGAGATCGGACCCGGATACGGCGCATTCCTGCGGGTGCTGGTCGACAAGACACCGAAGCTCACCGCGGTGGAGATCGATGCCCCGATGGCGCAGCGGCTGCAGCGGCTCTACGGCGATCGGGCCCACATCATCAACGGCGACGGCACCGATACGGGCTTGCCGGACAACGAGTTCAGCTCGGTGGTGTCGTTCACGATGCTGCATCACGTCCCTACCGCGGAATTGCAGGACCGGTTGTTCGCCGAGGCGTTCCGGGTGCTTCGGCCCGGCGGCGTCTTCGCGGGCAGCGACGGCGTGCCGTCGTTGGTATTTTCGATCCTGCATTTCCGCGACACCTGCAATCCGATTCCGCCGGAAACGCTGCCGGATCGCTTGCGCGCCGCCGGTTTTCGCGACGTGGACGTCAAGGTCGGCACCGGCAGGCAGCGCTGGCGCGCGGTCAAGGCCGCCTGATGGAAAATGCGCCATCATCGCGACTGGCTCGGCTGCGGCACCAGTGGGACGAGCGGCTGGAACCCGGCGAGCAGGCGACGATTCTCGCGTGGTTGTCGTTCACCCTCACCTTCGTCGGGGTGCGAGCGCTCACCCACTGGATCCGCGCGGGCCACGGTCCCGCAGGCGGCGGTGTCAGCGTGGGCGGCAAGCACTTTCATCACTACAACATCGGCATCGCGCTACTGGCGACGGTGGCGGCCCTCGGGCTGCGCGGAACGGAAAAGCAACGCCGCCACCCGGCGGCTGCGGTCGCTTTTGGCTCGGCCAACGCACTGATCGTCGACGAGCTGGCCCTGCTGCTGGACCTCAAGGACGTCTACTGGGCGACCGAAGGGCGTGAGAGCGTCGATGTCGCGATCGGCGTCATCGCCACCGGCGCGACGGTCGCAGCGGGCATGCCGTTTTGGGCGCATGCCCATCGCGCGCTGCGCTCGCGCTCGTGATCAGTTGATGCGGCCGATCGACCCCGAAGGCGGATAGAGCACGGTGAAGGCCGGACCATACCGTCCGGCCTTCACCGCTACTACTACTTCTTGTTCTGCGGGGGCAGTTGGTGGCAGGCCAGGCACTGCGTTGGCGCCGATTGCACCGGAATGCCGGCACCCGGCTTGGGGCCGGTCGGCTTGCCGCCGCCGGAATTACCACTACCCGACTGGCCGCTGCCTGACTGGCCGCTGCCTGACTGGCCACTGCCGGACTGGCCACTTCCCGAGTTGCCACCGCTGGGCTTGCCACCCGAGCCGCTACCCGACTGACCGCTGCCCGACTGGCCACTACCGGACTGCCCGCTGCCGGAGTTGCCACCGCTGGGGTTATCCGGATACACCGGCACCGGGATGGGAATGGGCACGATCACCGGGGGCG
>NZ_MBET01000110.1:0-1013 GCF_001954215.1 Mycobacterium sp. IS-2888 | reverse complement strand
TTGCTCGGGTGGCTGGTGAGCATAATGCGACGAGTTTCATGGTGGTGCAGGCCGGGTTGGCGGTGTTGTTGTCGAAGATCGGCGCCAGTTCTGATGTGGCCGTGGGCTTCGCGGTGGCCGGTCGGGGTGATCCGGCGCTCGATGAGTTGGTGGGCTTTTTTGTCAACACCTTGGTGCTGCGGGTGGATGTGGGCGGTGATCCCACCTTCGCTGAACTGTTGGCGCAGGTTCGGGCACGCAGTTTGGAGGCGTTCGAACATCAGCACGTGCCGTTTGAGGTGTTGGTGGAGCGGCTCAATCCGGCTCGGTCGCTGCGCCATCACCCGCTGATTCAGGTGATGTTGGCCTGGCAGAACTTCGCCGGTCATGAGGATCCGGCGGCGGGTTTGGTGCTAGACGGTGTTGAGGTCAGCCCGATTCCGTTGGATACCCATAGCGCGCGTATGGATCTGGCGTTTTCGTTGGGGGAGCGTTTCACCGAGGCTGGTGAGCCCGCCGGAATCGGTGGGGCGGTGGAATTTCGCACCGACGTATTCGACCCGGAAAGCATCCAGGTGCTCATCGAGCGGTTGGAGCGGGTGTTGATGGCGATGACCGCCGATGCGGGGCGGCGCGTGTCGTCGGTGGATGTGCTCGACCAGTCCGAACATGCCCGCTTCGATGAGATCGGTCACCGGGCGGTGCTCAGCGCGGATGCCACAGCGCCGGTGTCGGTTCCGGAGTTGTTCGCCGCGCAGGTGGCCGCCACTCCGGAGGCGGTGGCGCTCAGTTGTGGTGAGCAGTCCTGGACTTACCGCCAACTCGATGAGGCGGCTAATCGGTTGGCGCATTTGTTGGTTGGCCGGGGCGTGGGTGCTGGGTGTGTGGTGGGGGTGTTGCTGGCGCGCTCTCCACACGCGATCGCCGCGATCACCGCGGTGCTCAAAACCGGGGCGGCGTATCTGCCCATCGACCCTGAACATCCGCGGGAGCGTATCGAGTTCATGCTCACCGATGCCGCGCCGGTGGCGGTG
>NZ_MBET01000109.1:0-1084 GCF_001954215.1 Mycobacterium sp. IS-2888 | reverse complement strand
ATCTCAAAGCGGCCCGCCATCGCCCGCATCGAGTGCGGATCAGTCATAAAACGTGTTGCCATCTTGGCTATCTCCTTATTACTCAGTTATTCAGGTTGTCGGTGTGATGGACGACGATGGCCGGACCGGCTACGCGGTGGCGCAACCGTCGAGCCGCATGGATGAAGACGATCCCCCCTTCGCGTCAGCCGGCGGCCACCGGACGCTCAACACAGTGAGACGGACGTCGGACCCTAACCGCGGCGTTGGAGTCGACGGAGTACTGAACTGCTGGAAGCTTGTCAAGGAATCCACTTCGGTGGGGGTCCGTCCAAAGCCTTATGTGCGAGCGCCGGTCAGCCTGCGGCGATCGCGTTCGCTGCCTCGGTGGCGGCGTAAGAGCCGGAGCTCATGCCCAGGGTGTTGACGAACATCTCGTGGATCGCCGCGGCCTGGGCGCTGACCGCCTGGTACATCTGCGCGTGCGCGGCGAACTGAGCCGCGGTCAGCGCGGACACCTCGTCGGCGGCAGCGGGCACCACGCTCGTCGTCGGGGCCGCAGCGGCGGCGTTCTGGGCATTCAGAGTCGAGCCGATGCCCTGCAGGGTGCCGGCAGCGGCGGCCAAGGCCTCCGGCTGTGTCGTCACAAACGACATACTGTTCCTCCCTCGATTTATTCCCCTACTCCCTGGGAAGAGAGTAGATGACCGCGTCCACGGAAGCCTGGTCCGAGGCCGCCTGTTCGCAAGTGTTCACGAAACGCTACTGCGAATTCATTTTTCGTAACGACACAGTAACAGCGTTTGGCCCCGTTTGGGGTGCTTACTGCCCTCTCACAGCAAAGCCCGTCCCCCCGGCCGGGCGAAAGTCCCCTGGCAGGTGCATTCGCGGGGGGTGTGGTGCTGATAGTCCCTGTTAAAAATCTTCCGGCGGATTAACTTGGGCCCGGCCCCAGCAACGATGTCGTCGCGGCTCGGCCAGCCGCGACGACGGCCGCGAGCAACCTCCCACCGGACCGTCGACAAGGCGGTTTAGCCGGCGGAGAGGGGGCGGGCCATGACGGTGGGTTTGAAGCCGTAGCGTGGGCCTGCGCCGGCGCCGCGCA